>CAZKYR010000059.1:0-8666 GCA_964557035.1 uncultured Bacteroides sp.
CGATGATTACGAGAGCCTTGATGTCGAGCTCGCGCAAAATCTCGAGGCCTTTGTCAAACTGCTCTTTTTTCTCGAGCTTGGTACGACCTGAGCCGATGATGTCAAAACCGCCGGTGTTGCGATATTCGTCGATAATGGCACCGGTCAGCTCGATGAACTGGTGGTCGACAAATCCGCCGGGGCCCATGAGGAAACCAAACAGACGCGAGTCGGGATTGATAGCCTTGATGCCGTCATACAGACCTGAGATGACGTTGTGACCGCCGGGAGCCTGGCCACCTGACAAAATCACACCGACATTGATAGGCTTTCCGGGCTTATATTCTTGATTCTCAGCCGCCTCAAATGTAACTTCGGGGAGACCGTAGGTGTTGGGGAACAGTTTTTTAATCTCATCACAGTCGGCAACCGAGGTGGTGGGGGCGCCCTCTACCAATGTGACATTACCTTCAAATACGCGGGGCATCTTGGGCTGATACTCAGCTCGTGCCTGCTGTAAAACACTCTTTTTCATCCTTTTATGATGCTATTTTATTAGAAATTGTATACGGAGTAGGTGGTGAATTGAGAGTGCAAAGTTACGAAATTTAGAGCCCTTTTGCAAGCATTTTTGCAAAAATATCCACCCTCAATCCTCCACTTCCATATTATGCAATGAGGTTGCAATAACTATTTGATAATTTTGCAAAAATTTTATTTAGCGCAACATGAAAATCAGACAACATATCGCAACTGCCGTGGCCGCCGGCATCTTTTTGTTCGGCACGCAGGCCATGATGTCATGCAGTGGACATGAAGAACATGAAGAACATGACGGCCACCATCACCACTCTGACGCCGAACACCACGAGGATGCTCACGCCGACGGCGACATCATCATCGAGCCTGACCGTGCCGCCGAATATGGCATCGGGGTCACCGAGTTGGAGCGACAACCGTTTTCGGGCGCCACACGAGTGTGGGGCGAAATTGAGCCGGCACCCCTCGCATCGGGCGTCGCATCGGCCACATCAGCAGGCATTGTATCGCTTAAGCCGGGTATTTCTGTAGGCGAGCAGGTGAAAGCCGGCATGGTGATCGCGACCGTTTCGGGCAAAGACATGGCCGGCGGAGACGCTACGGCCACAGCCTCAGCCGCATTACAGGCTGCCCAACGCGAGTTTGACCGCCTCAAGCCGCTTTTTGACCAAGGTCTGGCAACGGCAGCCGAGTATAACGCGGCTTTGAACGCGCTCGAAACCGCACGCTCGGCGATGCCCCGTCGCGGCTCGACCGGAGGCTCAGCTGTGGCCCCCGTCAGCGGTGTCATCACGCAACTGCTGGTCACTCCCGGACAGTATGTTGAGGCAGGACAGGCAGTCGCCGCCATCGCCTCATCATCGCGCGTGACACTGCGGGCCGACATGCCGGCCCGTCTGGCCGATCGGTTGCCACTCATAAGCGATGCGGTCATCATCACACAATCGGGCGACGCCATCAGGCTAAGCGAGCATAGCGGTAGCCGGGTGTCAAGCGCCTCGGACAACATTGCACAAAACGGCTACATCCCGGTCTACTTCTCGTTTGACAACGACGGCTCGGTCATCCCGGGCACGGCTGTCGAGGTTTGTCTTGTCGGTGCCGAACGAACAGGTGTGCTTGCCGTTCCGGTCGATGCTGTCGGCGAACAACAGGGCAAACACTTTGTGTATGTCAAAACGGGCGACCACAGCTATCGCAAACGCTATGTCACCCCGGGCGAGTCTGACGGCCAAGCGGTCGAGCTCACTCAGGGCGTCACAGAGGGTGACATTGTCGTGACGCAAGGCAGTGTGTATGTGCGTCTTGCCGAGTCGACAGGCGCCGTTCCCGAGGGCCATTCACACAACCATTAATCCTCCTTGGCCATGCTCAACCGCATCATCAAATTAGCTCTCTACAACCGCATTGTCACTCTCATCCTCGCCGCCATCGCTCTCATCGCGGGCTGCGTGGTGATGATGCGCTCTGAGATTGACATTTTTCCTGACCTCAATTCGCCAACGGTTGTCGTGATGACCGAGACTCCCGGCATGGCTCCCGATCAGGTCGAGAAACTGGTCACCTACCCCATCGAGTCACGTCTGTCGGGCGCATCGGGCATACGTCACGTGCGCTCATCGTCAGCCATGGGATACTCGACCGTACAGGTCGAATTTGATTGGGGCACTGACTATTACAAAGCGCGTCAGATTGTCTCTGAGCGGCTGCAGGGTGTCAGCTCCGATCTGCCGGCGGGCGTAGGCAACCCGACATTGGGTCCCGAGTCATCCATCTTGGGCGAGATGATGATTATCGGACTGACCTCAGAGGGCGCCACCGACATGACACAACTGCGCACGATCGCCGACCGCGACATCGCGCCGCGCCTGCGGGCACTCTCGGGCGTGGCTCAGGTGTCGGTCATCGGCGGCAACGTGAAACAATACCAGATACTTGTCAATCCGGCTGCAATGAAAACGTTTGACGTATCGGCGGCCGAGATTGCCGACGCGCTCGAGGGGGTCAATGACAACGTGGCGGCAGGCATCACCGTTGCCAACGACAACGAGTATGCCGTCAAGACAGCCATCGCCACAATCGATGTCGACGACATCGCGGCCACCGTCATCCGCGCCGATGAAGCCGGCACAGTCACCGTCGGCGACATAGCCCAAGTCACCGTCGGCACAGAGACACCCCGCATCGGCACCGCCTCGGTCGACACTCACCCCGCCGTGCTCATCACCGTCACCAAACAACCCGGCGTCGGCACCATCACCCTCACCGACAACATCGTGCAAGCTCTCGACAAATTCACACCGTCGCTCCCCGATGATGTCTCGGTGCGCACCGACCTGTTCCGTCAGGCCGATTTCATCAACAGCTCGGTGTCAAACTTGCAGCAATCACTTCTCGAGGGAGCATTCTTTGTCATCATAGTGCTGTTCGTCTTCTTGATGAACCTGCGCACCACATTAGTGTCGGTAATAGCTCTGCCGATGTCGATCATCATCACCGTCATCATCCTCAACCTGCTCGGTATCACCATCAACACCATGTCGCTGGGTGGAATCGCCATCGCGGTGGGATCGCTTGTCGACGACGCCATCGTGGACGTGGAGAACCTCTATCGGCGAATGCGCGAAAACAGCCAGCTCCCCCCCGAACGCCGTCTCCCACGCCTCAAAGTCGTCTATCAGGCCTCGTGCGAGGTGCGCACACCCATCTTCAACTCCACACTCATAATCATTGCCGGTTTTTTGCCGCTGTTTTTCCTAAGCGGCTTTGAGGGCCGGCTGCTCGTGCCGTTAGGTGTGTCGTTTATCGTGGCACTTGCCGCATCAACCATCATCGCGCTCACACTCACGCCTGTCCTCTGCAGCTACATGCCCGACAGCGGCAAAAGCGGCAACGCACTCAGCAAAGAGCCGCCGGTGTCACGCAAGCTCAAAGCTCTATACGTCAAATCGCTGGAAGCCGCCATGCGACACCGCCGCGCGGTGATAGTCTGCGTGGCCGTCATTTTTGTCATCACCACAGCCTTGACTTTCACCCTCGGCCGTGGCTTTTTGCCGGCCTTCAACGAGGGGTCTTTCACGGTCAATGTCAGCGCATTGCCGGGGCTCTCGCTCGACCAAAGCGACAGCATAGGTCGACGTGCCGAGCAACTGATCCTCTCCGTCCCCGAGGTGACGGCGACTGCCCGCAAGACCGGGCGTGCCGAGTTGGCAGAGCACTCGTTTGGTTCAAACGTATCGGAAATCGAGGCACCATACACCCTGACCGACCGCTCTCGCGCGGAGGTCGCTGCCGAGTTGCGCCAAAAGCTGTCACAGCTACCGGGCGTCAATGTCGAGATCGGACAGCCCGTGTCACACCGCATCGATGCCATGCTGTCGGGCACAGAGGCACAGATCGCCATCAAACTGTTTGGCGACAACCTCCCGGCCATGTATCAGACCGGCCAAAAGATAAAACAGGTCATCACCCCGATCGAGGGTGTCGTCGATGTCAATGTAGAGCAGCAGGTTGAGCGTCCGCAAATCGACATCCGCCCCCGCCGCGCGGTGATGGCACGCTATGGCGTGACACCGGGTCAGCTGGGTCGCGACATCGAGATGGCACTCGCCGGCGTCGACGTCGGACAAGTGTTTGAGCAGGGCATCCCCGTGGCGCTGACGCTAAGATATGACCTCGACCGGGTCGGTGGCATCGGTGGCATCAGGGATCTCCCTGTCAGCACCGCCAAAGGCACGGTGCCGCTCTCTGAGATTGCAGATGTCCTCTCGGTGTCGGTGCCAAACACCATCAACCGCGAGGATGTGCAGCGTCGTCTCGTCATCTCGGCCAACGTCCACGACCGCGACCTGCGCGGTGCAGTCGATGAGATAGCCACCAAAATCAGCGAGCAAGTGCAGCTCCCCGAGGGGGTCTACATCACATACGGCGGTCAATTTGAGAGTGAGGCAGCCGCCTCGCGCACATTGCTGCTCACATCGCTGTTAGCCTTGATTATCATCTTCGTGCTTCTCAGAGTTGAGTTCAAAAACAACATCCAGTCGCTCATCATACTGGTCAACATGCCATTGGCGCTGATTGGAGGCGCCTTGATGCTGTTTTTCACCGGGGCCGACCTCAACATCCCGGCTATCATCGGATTCATCTCGTTGGGAGGAATCGCCACGCGCGGCGGCATGCTGTTGATCTCGCGCTACAACACGTTGCGCGACGAGGGTGAATCGCTCATCCAACGCATACGCCACGGCTCGTCCGACCGACTCAACGCCATCATCATGACGGCCCTCACATCGGCCCTGGCGCTTATCCCCATCGCTGTCGGAGTCGACGAGCCGGGCAACGAGATACAGGCGCCCATGGCACTCGTGATTCTCGGCGGCCTCATAAGCTCAACCATACTAAACATCTATGTTGTTCCGTTACTCTATTATTGGAGCCAACGCAACAAAACGACCGAAAATGATTAAACGACTACTCACATTTGCATCCATCGCTGCATGCACCATATTCACCTCTGCATCACAGACTTTTGAAGACGCCGTGGCCGAATTGGCCCTCTCAAACCCTAAGCTTCATGCCGGCATCCTCGAGGGACAGGCTGCCGTCGAGTCACTGCGTGCCGAGAATGTGCCCGGCCCGACAGAGCTCGAGTTTGACCACAAATGGGGCAGCGGCGACGCCATCAACAAGTTGGCCGCCGGCATCTCTCAATCGTTTGACTGGCCGGGACTCTACAGTGCACGCCGACACGTGGCCGATGCCACTGCCGACGCCAATGAGTTGCTCATGGTCAGCGACATGCTCGACGCCATGCTCGAAGTGAAAACCGGCCTGCTCGGCATCATCGCTGCTCGCCGCGACCTCAATTCGATCCAACGTCAGCTAACCCTGGCCGATTCGCTCGCAACCGCATACGAGGAGGCCTACAAAGCAAAAAACATCACCCTGCTTGAGCTCAACATGGCTAAAATCGAGCGGCTCAATCTCTCAAAACAGATGGCCGAGGTCGCCAACCTCATCAGCGAGCGCATCGAGGGTGTCGCAGCGTTGGGTTATGACGCCGAGCGTGTACGCGCCGTCGCCGAACAGTTTACCGACTATCCTGACGAGACGTTGCTCACACTCGACCAATATCTCGACCTTATCGACCAACTCGACCCACAGCTCGCCTATCTCAACCGTTCGGTCGAGGTGTCACAGGCCAACATACGCGCCTCAAAACTCGCGTCTGCACCCGGCCTAAGCGTAGGATACGGCTATGAGAAAGAGGGGCCCGATCAGTTCAACGGCTTTAGTGTCGGCGTGTCGCTGCCGGTGTGGGGCAGCTCAAAGCGCACACGCGCCGCCCGCCTCGAGGCCGAGGCTGCCGAGTTGCGCGCCGAGGCCGCCGAGTTGCAGACACGCGCATCGGTCACCGAGCTTTATGAACGCACGATGCGCCTGCAACAGCTGACAGACGAGTACGAAGAGTTGATCGCACTCGATTGGCTCGCACCGATCAAGCAATCGCTCGAAGGGGGCCAGATTTCGCTGATCGAATACCTGCATCAGGTCAGCTTTATGCTCGATGCCGAGATCAGCTACAACGCCGTGCGATATGACTACCAAGTGGCAGCCGCCACCCTCAACCGCCTGTCGCTCTTGCGCTGATCGTCTCGACTTGAGGTAATAGCCTCTTTCACAAGAAATGTTAAACCGGCGCTAAAAAGACTCGACCAACGAACCATTTGTCGTGCGATCTGTTTTAAGGGTATAGATTAACAAACCACTAACAGTAAACACGATGAAATATACCCAGCCCCAACTACCGTATGCCGAGGACGCTTTGGCGCCCGCCATATCAGCCGAGACTGTCAAATATCATTACGGCAAACACGAGAAAGCCTACATCGACAACCTCAACCGCCTCATCCGCGACACCGAGTTTGAGGATATGGACCTCGAGGAAGTGATTTTGCATGCCGATGGTCCACTGCTCAACAATGCGGCGCAGGCGTGGAATCATATCTTCTACTTCTTCTCGTTCAACCCCGCCGGAGGCGGCGAGCCGAGCGGCCCGTTAGCCGAGGCCATCAAACGCGATTTTGGCTCGTTTGACAACTTCAAGAAAGCATTTGAGGATGCGGGCGTGTCACTCTTTGGCTCAGGATGGGTTTGGCTGTCAAAAGACAACGACGGCAAACTGTTTTTGACCCGCGAGTCAAATGCCGGAACCCCGCTGCGCCAGGGCCTAACCCCGCTGCTCACATTTGACGTATGGGAGCATGCCTACTATCTCGATTACCAAAACCGCCGTGGCGATGCGCTCCACAACCTGTGGGAAATCGTAGATTGGGCCGTAATCGAGGACCGATACGAAACCGAATAAGGTAAAAAAATATAAAAGCTTAATTGTAAGCAAAATGTGATGAATGGAGGGAGAGGCACGCGTGAGCGCCCCTCTCTTTTTGCATATACACTAATCAGCTTATAAGTAGTTTTTTTCTTTGCTGAAAACCATGTGTCGATGTCGCTTTTTATGCAGGGATGGCCGGAAATAAGAAAAGCCGCGAATAGCGGCATTACGGTCAAAATAATATATCGGGGCGGTTAGCCGAAGATGCGCTGCAGGAGGGTGCGCTCTTTGAAATTGATGTGCACGTTGACTCGACCGTCTTGCTTGTTGATGAAGACGATGGATGAGTGGAGGACAATGGCAATCGTGTCGCCACAGTTGATGATGGCGTGGATGCACTTGAGGGGGATGCGGTGAAACGGGCTGTCCTCGTTGAGGCCGTTGATGAGCAGCGTGGCGCCTTTGACTTGCACGGCCTTCTCATCGTGGAGGCTCTCAAAAAGGAGTGCCAGATTGAGCTCATCGGCGCTCTTGGGGCGACGACTGTATTTGCGGTAGAGTTCGCTTATGTTTTTTTCTGAAATCATCCCTGTCAGCTTTTGTTGTTAGTGAAACAGTGAAACGGTCGGTTGCCGATAAAGTTTATCGACATAGTTATAACCCGCGAGCTACACAAATAGTTCACTAAACGGCGCGTCTGTGTGTGATACACAGACGCGCCGCAAGATGTTGCACCGGATAATCAGAGTGAGTCCATGTCCATGTCAGAGAATCCGCCGGCCTCAAACTCGTCGTCGTTATATGAGTCTGAGCCATAGAAGTCCTCATCGACAAAGTCGGTCGACGTGGCTCCCTTGACGGGATTCTTGGCCTCGAATTCGTCAAAATCGATTGTCTGCGCGGGTGCCTCGCCTCGCTTGAGCGTACACACGGGCTCGCTCAGGTTGCAGCCGGTTTTTATCTCGCGCATTTCCATGAAGAGCGACCGATCGGTGAGATAGTCAAAGGTGAAAATGAGCTTTTGACCCTCATCCTCCACCATGTCGCCAATGACGGTGTCGTCCATCATGTAGATGTCGACATCGCTGTCGGCGCCCATGTCCTCGAGCGTAATCTCTGTTTTTTTCTCCCAGTCATCCTCGCAGATAAAGAACGAGCACATGATGTTGCGGTCATAGCCCACACTCTCGCAGATGGCGTTTTTGAGCGAGAGGAATGTGTCGGTCGAGTCTATTTCTATTTCGCGGCGAAAGTCATCTGACTCGTCAGAAATGAGTCTGAATTTGTATACCATGGTTTTGTGTTTTATCAATCAATTTGTTCGATTGGCATCGGCCGGTGGAAAGCCTCGCGGAGCGAGAGCGCCGGACGCATGCGTGTGACACCGATCTGATGTATCTTTGTATTTAAAATGTTGTCGAGATGCGCCACATCGCGGGCATAGAGCTTGATCAGGAGCTGGTCCTCGCCCATGACGACATGACACTCGACGACCTCGGGGATTTGCTTGAGGGCCTCGATGGCTTCTTCCATGCTGCCCTCGACTGTGATGTAGGCAAAAGCGCAGACGTTCAGGCCGATGACCTCGGGCTCGAGGATGGTCTCAATGCTGCGGATGATTTTGGAGGCATTGAGTTTGGCGATGCGCTGGTGGATAGCTGCACCCGAGACATTACATTCGCGTGCAATTTCGAGATAAGGCTTGCGGCCGTTACCCGATAGCATGCGCAGGATGCGCATATCAAGTCGGTCGAGTTGATAGTTGGGCATGGTTATTTGTATTTTTGGGTTTGTTGCTTGATGAGTTCGGCGT
>CAZKYR010000060.1:0-8626 GCA_964557035.1 uncultured Bacteroides sp.
CGCATAAAATGTCAGTCTGATGCCTTCGCCGCCGTCACGTCCGGCTCGTCCGCTCTCTTGATAGTAACCTTCGAGCGATTTGGGCATGTCATAGTGGATCACAAATCTCACGTCGGGCTTGTCAATGCCCATGCCAAACGCTATGGTAGCGACAATGACATCTACATCTTCATTCAAAAACGCATCCTGGTTTGCCGAACGTGTCGCCGAGTCCATGCCGGCATGGTAGGCTAAGGCACGGATGTTGTTGACGCGGAGCACTTCGGCTAACTCCTCGACTTTTTTGCGAGACAGACAGTAGATTATGCCTGATTTGCCCGGGTGCTGTTTGATAAATTTGATGATATCCTTGTCTAACGACTGTGTCTTTGCCCTCACCTCATAGTAGAGATTGGTGCGGTTGAACGACGAGCGATAAATGTCGGCGTTGTTCATGCCGAGATTTTTTTGTATGTCGTGCTGCACCTTTGGCGTGGCTGTCGCAGTGAGTGCTATCACCGGACGGACGCCGATCTCGTTGATGATCGGTCGTATGCGACGGTATTCAGGCCTGAAGTCATGGCCCCACTCCGAGATGCAGTGAGCTTCGTCGACAGCATAGAATGAGATGGGCACCGACCTCAAGAAGTCAATGTTCTCTTCTTTGGTCAATGACTCGGGGGCGACATACAAAAGTTTGGTTTTCCCCGAGATGATGTCAGACTTCACCTGGTCAATCGCTGAGCGGTTGAGTGACGAATTGAGAAAATGTGCTACATTATCATCCTCTGAATAGTAACGCATGGCGTCGACCTGATTTTTCATCAGGGCTATTAAAGGCGAAATCACAATCGCCGTGCCGGCTGACAAAAGGGCAGGCAACTGATAACACAGCGACTTGCCGCCACCGGTAGGCATCAGCACAAATGTGTCGTGCCCGCAGAGTAGCGACATCATGATGGCCTCCTGGTTGCCCTTGAAGGTGTCAAACCCGAAGTAGCGCTTGAGCGCTTCGCTTAGTTGTTGTTTCTCGATCATGCGTTTAGAGGTATAAACTAAGGTGTTGGAGAATAAGAGGTTTATTTATTTCAATCTTGCCCGTTTTTGATGGCAGTCATGTTTGCTTTTTGAAGTTTTTGTTCGACAAACTCGCGAGTGACCTCAAAGGTCTTCACTTTACTCGAGGGGAGGTCAAACATCGGATCTATCATCACGGTCTCAACTATCGACCGGAGTCCGCGCGCACCCAATTTGTACTCGATAGCCTTGTCGACGATGTAGTCGAGTGCCTCGGGCGCGAATGTCAGCTTGATGCCATCCATCTCAAACAGCTTTTCATACTGGCGGGTGATGGCATTGCGCGGCTCGGTCAACACGCGGCGCAACGCATCGCGGTCGAGCGGAGTGAGCGATGTCAGGATCGGCAAACGACCGATAATCTCAGGGATGAGGCCGTATGACTTGAGGTCCTGAGGCGCTACATATTTGAGGTAGTTGTCTTTGTCGACCTTTGCACGCTCACTGTCCGTGTTGAAGCCCACGACATGTGTGTTGAGACGATGCGCGATTGTGCGCTCGATTCCCTCAAAGGCACCGCCGCAGATAAACAGTATGTTTTTGGTGTCGACGGGTATCATGCGTTGCTCGGGGTGTTTGCGGCCACCTTGTGGCGGCACATTGACAATCGAGCCTTCGAGCAGCTTGAGGAGGCCTTGTTGCACGCCCTCGCCGCTGACGTCGCGCGTGATTGAAGGATTGTCACCCTTACGGCCTATTTTGTCTATCTCATCGATGAATACGATGCCTCGTTCGGCCGCTTTGACATCATAGTCGGCCGCCTGAAGCAAACGTGTCAACAGACTCTCGATGTCCTCGCCGACATAGCCGGCTTGGGTGAGCACGGTCGCGTCAACCATTGCAAACGGCACTTTGAGCATACGTGCGATGGTGCGTGCGAGCAGGGTCTTGCCGGTGCCGGTCGGGCCGACGATGATGATGTTTGATTTCTCGATGTCTACATCATCATCTTTTGACTGAGCCAAACGTTTGTAATGGTTGTAGACTGCCACTGACAGATACTTTTTCGCATCCTCTTGCCCGATGACATACTGATTGAGGTAATCAGTGATTTCTTTAGGCTTGGGCACATGTTTGAGGTCTACTTCGCCCAACACGTCGTTGGAGGCGCCGCCATGGTGATATTCGGCGATCATGCTGTTGATCTGGTCGATGCACTCTGAGCAAATGTAGGTGTTGTCAGACAGCGGCGAAGGCACCAGCAAGTCAGCCATGTCTGCCGGACGACCGCAGAACGAGCAATTGGCACTTATTTGTTTTTTCTTTGCCATTGAAGCGACTCGCTTTTAGTGTTTAGCACGAATCAGAACGTCATCAATCATTCCATATTCCTTTGCCTCCCCGGCGGTCATCCAATAGTCGCGGTCGCTGTCGCGCTCCACTTTGTCAAATGACATGCCTGAGTGGTCAGAGATGATGGTGTAAAGTTCTTTTTTGAGCTTTTGGATCTCGCGGGCCGTAATCTCGATGTCAGATGCCTGACCTTGAGCGCCGCCCATCGGCTGGTGTATCATCACACGCGAGTGCTTGAGGGCAAAACGTTTGCCTTTTTGACCTGCTACAAGCAGGACGGCCGCCATCGATGCGGCGATGCCGGTGCAGATCGTAGCGACGTCCGACGAGATGTATTGCATCGTGTCATAGATGCCCAGACCTGCATACACCGAGCCGCCGGGCGAATTGATGTAGATAGATACATCCTTGCCGGGGTCTGATGTGTCGAGATAGAGCAGTTGGGCTTGTATCACATTGGCTGTATAGTCATTTACCTCTGTGCCGAGAAATATGATGCGATCCATCATCAGACGCGAAAAAACGTCCATTTGAGCAACGTTGAGTTGACGTTCCTCGATGATGGTGGGTGAGATGTAGCTTGAGCGGATGGCACGGTCGGTGGCCGATGTATACTGGTCGAGTGCCAAGCCGTTCATGCCGAGATGTTTGACAGCGTAATCGCGAAAATCGTTGTTCATATCTTAATCTGTTAATTAATCTGTGGTTATGTCGCCGGAGTGAGAATTTTTGGATGTCGGCCAAGTGATGTCGGCTTTGAGTCTTATACTCCGGCAAAATTTATTCAAAGTTACTAATTATTTTTATATCTGACAAATATTTTTTTATGCGACACAAAAAATCAGGCGTATTTTAAAATCATTTTAAAATCAGAGGTTGTGCCAAGTGTAATTTTTGGCACAACCTCAATGGTGTCAAGCGGTAGTCGCTATGAGCTTATTTTCCTGCGCTTGCTAATTCTTGGAATTTCTCTAATGAAACCTCCTCAACGGGCGCGTTCACCGAGGCGTGGATGTTGGCAAACAGCTTGTTGTCGCCCACAGTCTCGATGATTTGTGAACGATAGCGGTTGTCGTTGAGAATACGCTCTGCAAACGAGTCGAGAGTCTCGTCGTCTACATTGTTCATGCCATATTGTGCGAATTGCTGACGGGCGAGCATACGTGCGTATGCCTTGAGATCCTCGTTCTCGATTTTGAGGTCAGTCTTTGCTGCGATGTGCTCTTTGATGAGCTGCCATTTGACATCGGCCAAGATGTTGTCGAGGTCTTTCTCTACCTGTTCGGTGGTGAGACCCTCGTTGCGTGCAACCAGCCATTTTTTGAGGAACTCGACGGGCAGCTCGATGTTGCCGTACATCTCGACGAGTTTCTCGCGTGCATCGCGAGCAAACAGTGCCTGAGAATTGGGCTGCATCTGACGGTTGATCAGTGCGCGCACTGCGTCAAAGTATTGCTCCTCGGTTGTCACCTCGTTGCCAAATGCCTCTTTAAAGAACTCCTCGTTCATCTCGGCCGGTTTGTTGATGATGATTTCAGAGATGACAAACTCAAAATTGTCGTGCAGGTCAGCTACGCGCTCTTTGTCGACATGAAGCATAGAGCTCAGTTCGGCAGCGTTGCCTTCGCAGGTGTCCCAAGGATTGAACACGACCTTGTCCTGCAATTTTTTACCTAAGAATTTGGCTTTCTCATCCTCGCTCTTGAACAAGAAGGGTGCAACGATGCCGTCCATGACCTGAATTGCATCCTCGCCTTCGCGGACTGTGCCGTCCTCGTTGAGCTGCATGATGGCGCCCTTGATTACGGCTTTGGCATCTACCTCCTCGCCGGGAACCTGTGCGCCAAAACGCTCGCGAATTGCATCGCTCTGCTTGTTCACCATCTCATCGTCAACCTTGATAGAGTAGTAGGGGATGGTGATCTCTTTGCTAAGCTCAAAATTGAGTTCGGGGCCAAAGCCGATCTCATACTCAAATGTGTAGTCTTTCTGGTCCATTGAAATCTCCTTGACTTCGACGGGCAGAGGTTGACCCAAGACTTTGATGTTGTTGTCCTGAATATATTTGAATACTTCTTGATAAACAGCGTCATTGATGACATCGCTCTTGACGCCTTTGCCAAAGCGGCGTACGAGCTGATCCATGGGGACATGGCCTTTGCGGAATCCGGGCAGCTGGTTCTTTGCGCCTATTTCCTTGAGCTGTTTTTTTACTTTGTCTTTGTAGTCATTCTCCTCGACGTTTACTATGATTTTGCCGGTAGTATTGTCGATTTTCTCGAGAGTTACGTTCATGATTTATTATTAAATATGTTGTTATTCTTTATGTTCTGCGATTATGATAACAAATATCGTGCCGATAAAGTTGATTTGACTCGCATTCGCTACAAAAGTCGGTCGCGGGTTGTTTCAGAGTGCAAAATTACGTCAAATTTTCTTTTTAACAAATTAGTGTTAAAAAAATGTCAGTTGATGGATCTGAACATTTTTGTGTAATTATCTGTCGAGCCGTAGCAAACGGCGACATCTCCGGGCTCGACTCGCAGTGATCTGTCGCCGCTGATGTCGAGCGTTTGAGCTGCGCGACGTTTGATGCCGAGTATGTTTCGTCCTTGTTCGAGTCGTGTGGCTGCGATCAGTGTCAGGCCAAAACGGTTGCTTTTTTGCAGGTCGTCATAAGTCATGCCGTGAAAATACTCGGGCAACTCAAATTTGAGGATGTAATTTTTGTTGTCGACCGCCATCGAGTCCACTTGCGTGCCGAGCTCCATCTCGTTGACCAGGTCGTGCGCGGCACGCTGCTCGGGTGTCAGGATGCGTTGTATGTCGAGCCCGTCGAGAATGGCTTTGTGTATTTTGTCGATGGCTCGTGCATAGATGCGCGTCACGCCCATGCTTTTGAGAAGACCGACCGTCTTGACTGACGCTCCGAAATTTTCGCCTATGGCAACGATGACAAGATCCACATTCTTGAGTGGCAGCACATTTAGAGCTGACTCCTCGGTCGAGTCAACAATGTAGGTTGTGGCGATGTAGTCTTTGATAGCCTCAACTTTCTCAGCCGAGATGTCAGCACCGATCACCTCGTGTCCCATACGGGTCAGGTCAATGGCGAGGTTTGACCCGTATATACCTAATCCTATTATCAGATAGCGCATGATGATGTGATAAGATTGCAAAGTTAATACTTTTTTTATGCCTGTGCAACCTTCGCGCGTACTTGCGAACATATTTGAGATAAAGACTCAAAATTATTTGGCGACCTCAAACTATTGTCGTAACTTCGCAGAGTCAAACGCGCCGGCTGAGCTCATGTCTTTGTGCGTGCCGACGCCTGTTGGACGTTAACCCTAAATTTCTTACAAAACACTCTATTCAGTCATGTCAAGAGACTACTCAATCCTCAATCGGGCCGCTGACAACATTCGCGTGCTCATCGCCGCGATGGTCGAGAAAGCAAAATCGGGCCACCCCGGAGGCGCCATGGGAGGCGCTGATTTCATCAACCTGCTCTACTGCTCGTTTCTTGTTTCTGATCCCGATGACCCCACATGGTTTGTCCGTGACCGTCTCATTCTCGATGCCGGCCACATGTCTCCCATGCTTTATGGAGTGCTGGCGCTGTCAGGCCGATACACGATGGACGAGCTGCAGCAATTCCGTCAATGGGGCTCTGTCACTCCCGGACACCCTGAGCTCGACCCCAAGCGTGGCGTAGAGAACGCCTCGGGACCTCTCGGCCAGGGCACGGCGATGGCAGTCGGCGTCGCTATAGCCGAGCGTTTCATGGTGGCGCGTTTTGGCGAACTGTTCGCCCACAAGACCTATTGCTTTGTCTCTGACGGCGGCATTCAGGAGGAGATTTCACAAGGCGCCGGACGCCTCGCCGGCTATCTCGGTCTGCACAATCTGATAATGTTCTTTGACAGCAACAATGTGCAATTGTCGACTAAGGTCGATGAGGTCACCGTCGAGGATTATGCAGCCAAATATACCGCATGGAATTGGAATGTAATCAAAGTTGACGGCACAGACCCGGCAGAGATGGCTGCGGCTCTTGACCGCGCGCTCGGTGAGACAGCCAAGCCGACACTCATCATTGGCGACACCGTCATGGCCCGCAAAGCTGTGGATGCTCAGGGTGCATCGATGGAGGGTAAAGTCAGCACACATGGTCAGCCGCTCAGCAAAGCCGGCGTGGATGTGCCTCAGACAATACGCAATCTCGGCGGCGACGCTGAGAACCCCTGGAAAATCTGGGAGGATGTCAAGGCGCTCTATGCCAACCGTGCCGAGGAGCTGCGTGTCATCGTCGCACATCGCCGGACAGAGATCGCCAAATGGCGTGAGCAAAACCCTGAAAAGGCAGCCATGCTCGACGACTTCATCGCAGGCCGTGTGCCTCACATAGACTATGCGTCTATCGTTCATAAACCCAACGTGGCCACCCGCACCGCTTCGGCCGACGTGCTGGCCGAGCTGGGTCGCAAAGTAAAGAATATGATTGTCGCCTCGGCTGACCTTGCCAATTCGGACAAGACCGACGCGTTCCTCAAACAGACCGGAGCCCTCAAGCCCCGTGATTTCACCGGCGCATTTTTACATGCCGGTGTGAGCGAACTCACCATGGCCGCTGTCCTCAACGGCGTGCTGTTGCACGGAGGCATGGAGGCAGCGTGCGGCACATTCTTTGTGTTCTCTGACTACATGAAGCCTGCCGTGCGCATGGCTTGTCTGATGGAGTTGCCGATTAAATACGTGTGGACACACGATGCATTCCGCGTGGGCGAGGATGGCCCGACTCACCAGCCGGTTGAACATGAGGCGCAGTTGCGTTTGCTCGAGCAGATGAAAAATCTGTCAGGCAAGCCCGCAATCTTGGTTATTCGCCCTGCCGATGCCGCCGAGACGACTATCGCCTGGGAGATGGCGATGAATAACCGCGACACCCCCACTGCTCTCATCCTCACACGTCAGGATGTGCACGACCTCCCTGCCGTCACAGGCGACCGTTATCGCGAGGCCGAGGGAATGCGTCATGGCGGATATGTCGTCCTTGATACGGCCGGTCATCAGGTGACGTTGGTGGCCAACGGATCAGAGGTGTCACTGCTTTGTCAGGTCGCCGAACTGCTCATTGCCGGCGGAGTTCCCTGCCGCGTTGTCTCAGTCCCCTCTTTAGGTCTGTTCATGAATCAAACCAAAGAGTATCGCGACAGTGTCATTACGCCCGGCGTGCCTGTGTTCGGCCTGACTGCCGGTCTTCCCTCAACTCTGGCGCCTGTCGTAGGGGCTGATGCAAAAGTGTATGGCCTCGAAAGATTCGGTGCGTCTGCCCCGGCAAGTGTCCTCGATCAGAAATTTGGATTCACCGCACAGAATATTCTCGAAGAAGTGTTAAAATACTTGAAACGCATTTGATTGATAAATAGCAAATTGCAATATTTATCTCTTGCGTGAACCAAAATGTTCTAAAAAAAGTTAATATGGATAATCGCCATATTAACTTTTTTTATTAACTTTGCAGCCAATTGCGGGCATACTGTTGAATATCGCAAAACGTAGAAAATTAATTATATATATATTTACAATATGAAAAAAACAGCCTTATTGTCATTGGCTCTTGCCGCTTGTGCAGGCATCGGAGCCAGCGCTCAAGAAGCCCAGGAGGTTACGTTCGTACAAGATGAGACTCAGGGTTTGTTGATCAATCGATTCAGAGATAATTGGTTTATCACGGCTGAGGGTGGTGCAAACATCATGTTCACACCCAACGACTCACGCCGCGACCTCACAGACCGTTTCGCTCCTCAGGCAGGTCTCTATGTAGGCAAATGGTTTACACCTATTTTCGGTGGTCGCATCGGTGCTATCTGGATGTCTAACAAGAGTGTCACCGACCGCACCGACTACTTTGGTTATCTTCCCGACGAGCCGATGATCGACGGCAAGTACTACAAGAGCCGCGTAAACTATGTCGGCCCGGTATTTGACGTGATGGTTAACCTCACCAACTGGTGGTGTGGCTACAGCCCCAATCGCGTGTATGACCTCATCGTTTATGCAGGTGGCGGCGGCTACTTTGCATATACCAAAACATACGACAAGCAAGGTGAGTCTGAGGGTTATAAAAACGACCACGACCGCACAGTCTCGATTCGTGCCGGTTTGATCAACAACTTCAACCTCTCAAAACATGTGTCACTTGCCCTCGACATCCGTTATGTCGGCTATGACAACCACACTGAGTATTGGGGTCGCACAGCCCACGACGTGC
>CAZKYR010000061.1:0-8616 GCA_964557035.1 uncultured Bacteroides sp.
GATTACATTTCCGGCGCCCGCACTGGCAATCATGCCGATAGTCCCCGTGCCGCAGTAGGCGTCCAGCACAGTCTCCTTCCCGGTAAGTCCGGCATATTCCATGGCTTTGGCGTAGAGTTTCTCCGTCTGGACAGGATTTACCTGATAGAAGGATTTCGGGGAAATCCGAAATGTCATGCTGCAAAGCTTATCCTCAATATATCCTTTGCCGTATACCACCTGTTCCTTATCCCCCAGGATCATACATCCCTTTGAGCACAAAGAGGAGATTGACAACGGCACTCTCTGTCCCGCCGATTTTATCGCCGAGGGAGTTGACCAGACTCGCGGTTGGTTCTTCACGCTCCACGCCATTGCCGGCATGGTATTTGATCATGTAGCCTACAAGGCCGTGATTTCTAACGGCCTGGTGCTCGACAAATTCGGCAACAAGATGTCAAAGCGACTTGGCAACGCCGTCAATCCCTTTGACACGATAGATAAATATGGCTCTGACCCTGTGCGTTGGTACATGATCAGCAACTCATCACCGTGGGACAATCTCAAATTTGATGTCAAGGGCGTGGAGGAAGTCGCACGCAAGTTGTTCGGCACCCTTTACAACACCTATTCATTCTTTGCCCTCTATGCCAATGTTGACGGTTTTGACCGCCAAGCACCTCAGGTGCCGGTGGCAGAGCGTCCCGAAATCGACCGTTGGATACTGTCGCTCCTCAATTCATTGGTAAAAGAAGTGAAGGACGACCTTGACGATTATGAACCTACACGAGCAGCACGCGCCATCGCTGACTTTGTCAATGAAAATCTGTCGAACTGGTATGTACGCCTCAACCGAAAACGCTTCTGGGCCGGCGAAATGACAACGGACAAGCTCGCAGCTTATCAGACACTCTACACCTGTCTTGAAACCGTTGCCCGTCTGATGGCTCCGTTTGCGCCATTCTACGCCGACCGTCTCTATCGCGATCTCACCGGCGATCAAGCCCAATCGGTGCACCTCGCTGCGTATCCTCTGTATGACGAGACAGTCGTTGACTCAGAGCTTGAAAACCGCATGCGTCTCGCCCAAATCGTGACCTCGATGGTATTGGCACTGCGCCGCAAGTCTTCGCTCAAAGTGCGTCAGCCCCTGTCGGCCATCATGATTCCGGCAGTCAACGACGCACAGCGCAAGGCCATCGAGACAATGAAAGACCTGATACTCACCGAGGTCAACACCAAGGAGATAAAATTTGTGAGCGCTGAGGATGGCGTACTTGTCAAACGCATCAAACCTGATTTCAAAAAATTGGGAGCCAAACATGGCAAATTGATGAAGAGCATAGCCGCTGCCATCAACGGCATGACCCAGGCTCAGATTGCCCGACTTGAACAAGACGGACACATCGAGCTGCAAGTCGAGGATAAACCTGTCGACATTCTCATCGATGAGGTGTCAATCGTGTCAGAGGACATTCCGGGTTGGCTCGTAGCTAATGAGGGTGACGTCACCGTTGCACTCGACGTCACCGTGACACCCGAACTTAAACGCGAAGGCACCGCACGCGAACTGATCAACCGCATCCAGAATATCCGCAAGGACCGCGACTATAGCATTACTGACCGTATCAGCGTTGTCGTTGAACCAAACGAGCTCACTGATGAAGCGCTTGTCGAATATGGTGAATACATAGCCCGCCAGGTGCTCGCCGATGCCGTCATCACAGGCGAGGTAAATCAAACCGCTGATGATGAGTGCCTCGACATCGATGGCGTCACAGTGAAAGTGAAAGTAAATAAAATTTAATACCGCCGATTGCCGCTCAGACACACCCGATAACATTCGGGCGTGTCTGAGGGCAAATACCTACCGCCAACTTACAAAACAAAAGTTGGCAAAACAAGCATAGAATCATGACAGACAAATTAAGATACTCAGACGAAGAACTGCAGGAATTTAAAACGCTCATACTCGAAAAGCTCGAAAAAGCTCAAAACGAATATGACCACCTGATGGAACAAATTCGCGGCAGTGAAAACGGCGATGGAGGTACCTCGCACACGTTTAAAGCTCTCGAGGAGGGTGCCAACACTAATCTCAAAGAAGAGAACGCACGTCTGGCACAGCGTCAATTGCAGTTCATCAAGCATCTTCAGGCAGCCTTGATGCGCATCGAAAACAAAACATACGGCATCTGTCGTCAGACCGGCAAACTGATTCCCAAAGAACGCCTGCGAGCAGTTCCACACGCGACTCTCAGCATTGATGCAAAAAAATAATAAATAATTCACCGGACTTATGAAAATGTCTCGTGGAGGATGGGCTTTAGCTATCATTTTGCTCATCATCGTCATTGACCAAATCATCAAGATCTACGTCAAGACACACTTCTATATAGGCGAGAGCGTCAGTGTGACGTCTTGGTTTAAGCTGGTCTTTGTAGAGAACAACGGCATGGCTTTTGGCATGCAATTTGTGCCCAAAATCGTGCTCACTCTTTTGCGTGTAATCGTCATAGGCATATTGTGCTGGTACATTGCACGGGTTGTCAAATGTAAGAGTGTCAAGACCGGATACATCATCTGTTTGGCCTTAGTCGCAGCCGGAGCGATAGGCAACATCATCGACTGCCTGTTCTATGGCGTCTTGTTCAACAATCCGGCTCCACCCGCCGTAGCAGAGATGTTCGGCGGAGGGTATGCACCGTTGTGCTATGGCAGAGTGGTCGATATGTTCTACTTCCCGCTGTTTAGCTTTGATTGGCCAACGTGGATGCCGGTTGTAGGAGGCGAACACTTCATCTTCTTCAGCCCGGTGTTTAACTTTGCCGATGCGGCTATCTCGGTAGGCATCATCGCCATAATCCTCTTTTATTCCAATCAGATCTCGGCTTCCAAAGCCGCTTTTGTCAAAAAGTAGTTTATGCGAAACGCCGCCAGTTTGCAATTTGTGTCGTTCATCGTGACAATGCTGATTCTTGCAGCATGCAACGGTGTGCCCGACGGCGTTCTCGACAAAGATGAGATGGCCTCTCTGTTAGCCGACATTCACAAAGGCGAGTCGGCCATTGATGTCAACTATTCGCAGTTTGACTCTGACTCGATGAAACGGGTTGTGCGTCAATCGGTCTACCGGGCCCATAACGTCACTCAAGCCGAGGTTGACTCATCATACAGTTACTACGGTCATCACATCGAGGACTATCTCGAAGTGTATGACAAAGTCATCGCACAGCTCGAGTCTGACCTCGAGAACTCAAATGCGGTCATCATGCTCGACTCGCAGATAGCGATTTCGGGTGACTCGGTCGACACTTGGACCGGAGCGAGACGGGTGTGGTTTGATCGCCTGTCGCCGTCAAAAGCCCTCACATTTGAGCTAAAACATGACAAAAACTGGAAATCAGGCGACATTTACAAATGGTCATTCAAGACAATCAATCAGCGCAATGATCTCAATGTGCGTCTCCTTGTCGACTATGACAACGGCATGACTGAATATATAGACGCTCACAGCAATGGCGACGGCTGGGTGTCGGCGTCCATCAAAATTGACCCGGAGCTTACACCAAAACGTGTCTATGGTTATGCCGATTTTAACAACGTCGAACAGTCACGCATCTTTCTTGACAGCATCTCACTGATACGCATGCGACCGATTGAAAACGGTCACGCACACATCAGGCAACGTTACAACACATTCAACCGACCGCAAAAATGAGCAACCCCCAGAAATATCTCACGCGCACAATTTTGCATCTGGGTGAAATAATCAACGGGCTGCATACAATCATACTCACCGGCGACCGCAAACCCGACATAGAACCGTTTGAGTTAGAAACAGCGGCCACAGTCTTTCATGACGGCACGATAGCTGTCGTCAAACGTGACCGAATGTCCGATGAGCTCCGTCGGCAACTCATAGCGCAAAACGACCCCGCAATAATCTGCGATTTAATCTCGCGTGCGCAACTGTGGGCCGATGACGAGGCGTGCGCAACACTCTTATTGCTATGAGGACGCTTGTTGTGACCCTGTCGCTCATCACCGCAGTCAGCGCGTTGGCCTTCAATGGCTACTACCCCTCTGCTTGTCTCTCCAAAGGTCATGATAGCATCGTGTATGATGCTGACGTTGACAGCAGCTCTGATTGGGAGTGCGAAACGATGATTGCCATCAAGAACAACCGCGAAGGCAAAGAATCAGAACTAACTTTTGCTCTCACGACCGACATCGACACAGTCAACATCACATTCAGATGGCACAACACCAGGTTTGGCGATTTTACCGACTCACGCATCGTCACCTTGACTGTCGACTCCCCCACCGGCACATGCCAACCGCTTGAGCATGACATTTCACAGCACATCGAGACAGGCTCGGCAGACAATATCATCTCGTTAAAATCCTTTGCCGGCATCCTCGATATCGGCATTGGAGCCACGCTCCCCCGGATGCGCGCAAGCATCAACACAACAATTGCTCCGACAGACATCACTGTCAGCTGTTCGAATGAGGCATATATCGAATATTTTTACGTCGCATCTCAACCTGCGCCCGATAAAGTCCTTGACACGTCGCTCAACCCGGATGAAATCGACAGGATGTTAGACCGGAATACATCCAACAAGCCATGCGGCATGTATGAGTATTATGACCGCACATTCGACCCTGAGCGATGTCGTCCCGGTGGTATGTATAAATTAGCTGTAATACCATCTTTGAGCGTTGACGGAGCATTTGACATCATCTACATCGACGGCGCAAAGACAAATGCCCGCCGATGGCATCAGGGAATGCTCAAAGGGCGTCTCACTCCCACAGGCCTGGTCAATCAATATCGCTTGACCTGGTATGACGCCATGCTGCAAAAGGTCGCCGACGACGAGATGTTCGCCATCCTCAGCGATGACGGTCAGTTGCTCACCCTAAACTACCCAATGCTGCAAACAGTAATCAGATTTGTCACAACAGGTCGCGCAGGTAATTGATGACCCGTTTTGCGCGATACTCAGCATCGACATCATCACTTTGCCTGAATATATTGCGCCCATCATCACGCAGCATCACTGTCTGCCAGCCCAGTTTGTTAGGCCAATAGAAGTCTTTGTTGACATTGTCGCCCACGTAGGTCATCTGTTTCTCATCTCCAAACCGTTGACTCATACGCTCAAACGTCTCAGCCGCAAACTTGTCGGTCCCGGTCTCGCCCGAGATTAAGATCGAGTCGGGTTCAAAGAAATATTCTACTCCCAGCGCCTTGATTTTAGCACGCTGGCGGCTGCTGTCTCCATCGGTGATCAGGCCCATTTTCACCCCTTTTTTCTTCAACCCCGACAGCGCGTCGAGCGACGCGATAGGGAGCGTGATATCAGGAGTATGACTATCATAAATACGCGTCATCTCATCTATCAAATCGCCGCGATTGAGCCACTCGTTGAGTGCCTCAAACGGTCGTTGCCCGCGGGCCGGGTCGAGCATCACACGCAAAATGGCTCGCGGATCAAAGCCAAATTTGTGCGCCATCGCACGCGCCACGGCACGATAGCCCGACATCACGTAGTCACGCTCCTTATACAACGTATCATCGAGGTCAAAGACAATCATAGCACTAAAAATTAGAGTAAACCGATCAGTGTCTGCGCCACACGCTCAACATCGGCGTCAGTCAAAGCGCATCCTGAGGGTAAACACAGGCCATGTTCAAAAAGTTCATCGCTTACGCCTGCACCATAGTACGGCGCGTCTGCAAAGACAGGCTGCATGTGCATGGGACGCCACAGACGGCGCGTCTCAATGTTGTTGTCAAGCATTTTAACTCTGATTACCTCAGGGTCGTGACGGTCAAATAGCACAGTTGTCAGCCAGAAGTTTGAGTCAAAGCGGTTGTCGGGATTATCATGCACCATTACACCGGGACAATCGGCCAGATAACGGCGATAGAGGGCATGAATGGCACGCCGGCGGCCCACACGGCTGTCGAGAGTCTCGATCTGCGCACACCCTATTGCTGCACTGACATTGCTCAACCGATAGTTGTATCCGATGCGGGTGTGGTAGTAGTACGGGCGGTCTTCGCGAGCCTGAGTGGCAAGCGACAGCACCTCTTTTGCCGACTCTGCATCAGGGCAAATCAGTGCTCCGCCGCCCGATGTAGTGATGATTTTGTTGCCGTTAAAACTGAGTGCGCCATAAAGACCAAACGTGCCACACTCCCGGTTGTCAAACCGGCTGCCAAGCGCCTCGGCCGCATCCTCGACCACCGCTATGCCATATTCGTCAGCGATAGCCATGATTTGATCCATCCGGGCAGGCATGCCGTAGAGATGTACCGGCACGATAGCCTTGGGCAGACGTCCGGTGACTTTGATGCGGCTCTCGATCGCCTCACGCAAAAGCGCCGGATCGATGTTCCAGGTGTCAGTCTCGCTGTCAACAAAGACAGGTGTCGCGCCCAGGTAGACAATCGGGTTGGCACTCGCCGAGAAGGTCATCGACTGACATATCACATCATCGCCACGGCCTACTCCGGCCTGCAGTAGCCCGAGATGTATCGCAGCCGTGCCTGACGACAAAGCCACAATGTGCCGACTATCAAGATACTCTCCCAAACGATGCTCAAACTCATTGACAAACGGCCCCAGCGGCACAATCCATTCAGAATCGACCGCCTCATCGACATATCTCCGTTCATTGCCCGACAACGACGGCAACGACAGCTTAATCCACTCTTTCATTCGCTATAATTATTGATATTGCAAATGTACAAATTTTTTAGTTAGCTGCCGCACTACCGGTTCACACAATTTTTGGACAGCTTTGACGTTAATGATAATATGAAACATTTGTTGCATCTCTTTGCACTGACTGCATTGTTGTGTGTGTCGGCAGCGTTCGGGCTGTCGGCACAGATTACCATACACGGCAAAGTCATCGACCAGGACAACACGCCGGTCGAGTTTGCCACCGTGCGCATCGCCGGCACCGCCATCGGCACCAACACAAGCCTCGAAGGTGATTATCAGCTGACTACCCACCGTCAGGATACAATCAACATCATCTTCAACTGCATCGGCTATGAAGAAATCAAACGTCAGCTCATCGACCCCGAGGGTGACATCACGCTCAACGTGCGTATGCGCCAAGACTCTAAATTGCTCGATGAGGTAGAGGTCACCGAGTTCAGGAAACAGACCGGCCAGATGCAGACCATCGACCGCGACAGCTACAAACTCGCGCCCGACGTCTCGGGCAACGGCATCGAGGCGATGATCACCACCCTGGCAGGCGTCAACTCGAGCAACGAGATGTCGTCGCAATACTCGGTGCGCGGCGGCACATACGACGAAAACAGCGTATATATCAACGGCATTGAGGTCTATCGCCCGCAACTTGTCTCATCGGGACAACAAGAGGGTCTCAGCATCATCAATCCCGACATGGTTGGCGGCGTCGGATTCTCGACCGGTGGCTACGGAGCCGAGTATGGCGACAAAATGTCGTCGGCGCTCGACATCACCTACCGCGAGCCTGAGGCTATCGAGGGGTCTGTCTCAGCCTCTCTGATGGGAGCGTCAGTGTCTTTTGGACAGAGCAGCAAGCACTTCTCCCAGCTGCATGGCCTTCGTTACAAATCTAACGCTTCACTGTTGTCATCAATGGAAACCAAGGGCGAATATGACCCCAAATTTTTTGATTATCAGACCAACCTGATATACAAATTCAATTCGCGCCTCAAGGCATCCTTCTTGGGTTATATAGCCATCAACAACTACAAGTTCATCCCCTCTGACCGCACGACCAACTTTGGCACGTCGACCGATGCAAAGCAGTTTAAGGTCTTTTTTGACGGCATGGAACAAGACAAGTTCGAGACCTATTTCGGAGCTCTCAATCTCAATTATCGCCTCAACAGATCGACCGACTTCACGTTCTTGGCGTCAGGCTATCTGACCAACGAATTGGTGTCATACGACATTTCAGGCGAATACTGGCTCGACCAGGCCGGCACCACGGGCAACGGCGACAGCGACAACGCCATCGGCGGCGAGCTCGGCGTCGGACGCTATCACGAGCATGCCCGCAACCGTCTCAAGATGTCAGTATTCTCACTGTCGCTCAAAGGCAACACAGGCATTGCAAATCACAACCTCTCGTACGGTATGACATTCAACCACGAGACCATTCACGAGCGTGCCCGCGAATGGGAGCTGCGCGACTCGGCCGGATACACCCTACCCTCTGACGGGCAGAATATAAGGATGATTTACAGTCTCACTTCGAGACAAAATCTGTCTACAAACCGTGTGTCATTTTATGCGACCGACAATTTCCGTCTGCGTTCATCGGCCGGCTCGTTCACCATCGGTGGCGGCATACGCCTGAGCTACTGGGACTTTAACAAAGAGCTGCTGTTCAGTCCGCGCATCAATGTCGGTTTTATACCCGAGCGCAACAACCGTTGGACATTCCGTTTTGCCACCGGCCTCTACTATCAGTCTCCGTTTTATAAAGAATATCGTCAACCCGTCACCGATGCTCTCGGCAACACTGTCATCATGCTCAACAATGATATCAAGGCACAACAAAGCATCCACTTCATTCTCGGGGGTGACTACACATTCAGGGCGATGGACC
>CAZKYR010000062.1:0-8554 GCA_964557035.1 uncultured Bacteroides sp.
AGCTCTCTCTACAATGGACAAATCGGCGACATGGTCTTGGCCGGCAACCATGTATTTGCCATCCGTCAATCAACCGGCGTATATGTCATTAATATTGAAAGCAACAGCATTGTCAAATTCATTGCAGACGCCCGGGTGCAAGGAATCACCCAAAGTGCCGACGGCAATGTCTGGTATGCGACTATCGATGACGACAAACTGTCAAACTTTGTCGCGCTCGATCATGACACATTCGAGGAGGTTGACCGCGTTGTCGTGCCGGCCGAGAATGGCACCGTCTCTTGCGGGTGGGGTGCATGGCGCACCACTCAGTTCACTGGCGCACACAGCGTCAACGCCCTCTTCTTCAGCCCGGGAAGTTCAATCAGCAACGGTGGCGCCGGAGTCATCACACGCTATGACATCGATGAAGGCACATTCACACCGCTCGCAACAGTGAACGGACTGCCCGCACACACCCCCGGCAAGAGTCAAGGCGCCTACGGCACAATCCGCTACGACGACCGCACGGGCGAAATCATAGCCGGCACCACCGAGTCACAGGCATCGGGTCACTATCGCTGGAACTGGACGCACTTCATTGACGCCCAAACAGGCGAAATCGTCCGTACCATCGAGCTTCGTCCTTACTACTGGTTCCAGGCTCATGCCATTTTCCCCGATGCTTATGACCCCGAGGTCGAGGACATCGATGACATCGTGATGTATATTGATGACGAGCCTGTCGACATCTATGTCAACGCTACAGACCGCGACAACAATGATGCCAACATCCGCTATCATCTGATTGACAGCCCTATGCTGATGGATGCCGACGAACCCCTGACTCCCGTCGATGTCACTCTCGAGGGGAACAGGCTCACACTCACCCCGCAAGCGCTTGGCTGTCACACCATCGGCTTGGCGGTCGAGTCAAACGGCAAAATAATCAACCGCGCAATCAATGTCAAGGTCGAAAACACGACGTCTGTCGAGTCAGTCAACGCTCCCTGCGGCTCAATCAAAACCGACGGCCAGCAAATCATTGTCAACGGCTACAAAGATTACACTTTCACGATCGTCAACGTAGCCGGCATGGTTGTCGATGAGTTTATCGCAGAGTCGGACAATCACATTCACGCCACCAGCATCGCGCCCGGCGTCTACGTGATTATCAGCGACAACAACGTGTCCAAAAAAATCATCATCAAATGATGCGCAAATCAGCTATTGCACTCATCATCTCTCTTGCAGCGGTCAAAGTGGCCGCTGCAGGAGACATTGACTATACCTCGGGCGTGTTCATCATCAATGAGGATTGGTATGGTCACCAAAACTCGACCGTCAACTACCTGCTCCCTGATGACCCCGACGGCGACTACTGGCACTATCGTGTAATACAAACCGAGAATCCGGGCGTTGAGTTGGGATGCACCAATCAATACGGCGCCTTCTGGGACGGTCGGCTTTACTTGATAGCAAAACAAGAGAAAGACCCCGGCGCATCAATCACCGGAGGCCGCATCTCGATTGCCGATGCCTCCACGATGAAAATCATCAAGCAACTGCAGCTGATCGACCCCTCGGGTGCTCAATGTGACGGTCGCGCCTTTTGTGGTGTAACAACTTCTAAAGGTTATGTCTCATCAAGCAACGGCATCTGGGTCCTCAACCTCGAGACTCTCGAAATCGAGGGGCAAGTCGAAGGCTCGGCCAACCCCAATGCCGGCGGTGACAACGACAAGCCGAACAGCGATCCCACAAGCTCGCTCTACTACGGGCAAACCGGGACAATGATACCGGCGGCCGGCAAAGTGTTTGCCGTACACCAACAGTATGGCATGTTGGTCATAGATCCCGCAACAGACAAGGTCACACACGTGCTCAACATGGACATAGTCGACGATGCGATCGAACGCGACACCTCCACCCGTCCTCGCCGTCCCTCGGGCATCGGATCAACGATAGTCCGCTCAAAAGACGGTAATCTCTGGTACTCTGCCGCAAAAAATGTACAAGGCACCGGTGCGACCGTCCCATACATCATCAGGCTCGACCCGGCGACCCTTGATCGGGAAGTCATAAAAATCGAAGGCGAAGATATGTACCCTCCGGCCAACTCGTGGTATGCGTGGACACCCGACCCGTTTTGTGCATCATCGGTCACCAACAGATTATACTGGTGTGGCGGTCAAAACAGCTGGTTCACCAATTCACGCATCTATCGATACGACATCGACACACGCAAACTCGAAAAGCTACTCGATTTCTCGCAGGAGGAAGGCGATTGGCACGTATATGGATGCTCGCTTGCCATACACCCTGTCACCGACGAGCTCTATGCATCGATGTTTCACAAATTCGTAGACCCGACATACGTGCTGCGCCGATATGACAGCGATGGCTTTCTCATCAGGGAGTACCCAATGATTCAAAACTATTGGTTCCCCTCACATCCGCTGTTTCCGCAGGCACTGCAGTCTGATATCACCGATGTGCACACCGACCACAAGCCCGATGCCCTCGCGGTTTACAACCTCCAGGGCATCAAGCTGAATGTCACGACGAGAGACGGGCTCAAAACACTGCCGACCGGCGTTTACATTGTCAATCATCAAAAGGTGTACATAAAATAACCTGATCCTCTGACAATTAAAAAAGCAGCAGATCGGACTTGTCCAATTCTGCTGCTTTCTGTTTATATACCTTTAGTATCTATCTCGGTCGTCCCCTATCACTCCCATTCGATTGTCGAGGGCGGCTTTGATGAGATGTCGTAGCATACTCGGTTGACGCCACGGACGTGGTTGATGATGTCATTTGACACTTCGGCCAGGAATTCATAGGGCAGATGTGCCCAATCGGCGGTCATGGCGTCGGTTGAAGTGACGGCACGGAGCGCTACGGCGCGTTCATAGGTGCGCTCATCTCCCATGACACCCACTGACTGCACCGGCAACAGGATGACGCCTGCCTGCCAAACTTTGTCATACAGGTCGTGCTTGCGCAGACCGTTGATGAATATGTGGTCGGCATTCTGAAGTATCTCTACTTTTTGGCGAGTGACTTCGCCAAGGATGCGCACGGCGAGGCCGGGACCTGGGAACGGGTGGCGCTTGATGAGGTGTTCGGGCATGCCGAGCTGTCGGCCTACGGCGCGTACTTCATCTTTAAATAGCAGTCGCAGAGGCTCGCAGAGTTTGAGATTCATCTTCTCGGGGAGGCCGCCGACGTTGTGATGGCTCTTGATGACGGTGCCGGTGATTGAGAGCGACTCGATGCAGTCGGGATAGATGGTGCCTTGGGCGAGCCAGCGCGCGTCGGTGATTTTGTGTGCTTCGCGATCAAAGACCTCGATAAAGTCGCGGCCAATGATTTTGCGTTTTTGCTCGGGATCGGTGACGCCGGCGAGGTCGGCAAAAAATTTGTCTGACGCATCAACGCCGATGACGTTGAGGCCGAGACATTTGTAGTCGTTGAGGACGTCGTTGAATTCATTTTTGCGCAACATGCCGTGATCGACAAAGATGCATGTGAGCTTGTCGCCGATAGCGCGGTTGAGCAGAACGGCTGCCACCGACGAGTCGACGCCTCCGCTCAGGCCCAGTATCACCCTGTCGTCGCCAAGCTGAGCTTTTAGTTCGGCGACGGTTGTGTCGATGAATGATTTGGCCGACCAGTCCTGACGGCTGCCGCAGATGTCTACGACAAAGTTGCGCAACAGCTGTGTGCCGTCGGTCGAGTGATACACTTCGGGATGGAATTGCACGCCCCACAGTTTCTCGCCGCGCGCCTGATAGGCTGCGATATGCACCTTGTCGGTCGAGGCGATGACCTCAAAGTTGTCGGGGAGCGAAGTGATGGTGTCGCCGTGACTCATCCACACCTGCGAGCCCGGTTCAATCTCTTTCAAAAGGGGGTTGCTGCCATCAACCGTCGTGAGGTGTGCACGGCCATATTCGCGCGAGGGCGCCGGCTCGACGCTGCCTCCGTTGGTGTAGGCCATGTATTGTGCGCCATAACAGATGCCGAGCAGGGGGAGCCGACCTCTGATGTCGGCCAGGTCTGCTTTGAAAGCATCTTTGTCATACACTGAGAATGGCGACCCTGACAATATCACGCCAATCACGGTGTCGTCATCGTGCGGAAATTTGTTGTAGGGCAATATCTCGCAATAGGTGTTGAGTTCGCGCACGCGGCGTGCTATAAGCTGTGTCGTCTGCGAACCAAAGTCGAGAATGATGATTTTTTGCTGCATAAGGTGTGTGATGAATATCTGTGGCAAAGGTACGCATTTTTTGCGAGACGCCCAAACCGGCTATCTTATCTTTGCAGGCGCGGTGCGTGCGCCCACGAGCCACAGCGTGTCGCCCGGCTCAAAGCGTATGCCTGTGAGATCGTCGTGAAACGTGTCGTCGCGCTGCACCGACAGGATGATGGCGTGATACTCGTCGCGGATGTTGACGTCGCTGATACTTTTGCCAAGCAGCGGCGAGCGGTCGGTGAGCTCGACCGACGCGAGGGCGACACCTCCGTCGGGCGTATCGTTGGTGCGTGTCGATGCGCGCTCCACCAAGGGCAACAATGAGGCTATCTGCTCGTCAGTGCCGATGACGCCGATGACATCGCCCGGAAATATGCGACGGTCGGCCTGAGGCAACGGAATGGTGTTCTCGCCGCGTTGTATCGACACCACGTTGATGCCATAGTTGCGCCGCAGTCCCGAGTCCATCAAGCGCTCCCCGACAAACGGACAACCGTATCCGACGGTCATGTAAGCTAAGTGGAGGTCCGAGACAATGGTGTTGTTTTTGCCAGAGCGTCTGAGCTCACGCTCATTGAGATTGTTGATAAATTTGGTCTCGAGCGTACCCCTGAGTCGGGCGCCGGTGCTCCCCCTGAACAGCAGTATGCAAATGATGCCCACCAGTGTGACCGTCACAATCACGGCCGTCATGGCGTTGTACATCATGCTGACATACCACATCACGCCAGCTATGGCAATGAGGGCTCTGACGATGTTGAGCACGACCAGTGGCACACGATAGCGCGACCGCATACGCGACTGCATCGCCTGCTCGTTCTTGCGCGACGCGGGCAACCCGAGTGCCAGCAAAAACGGCAACATCGCCGCCAACGTGATGGCCGTGACTACCAACCGGCTCCACTGCCCGCTCAGGACACTGTAGACCCATGGCTTGAGATATTCCTCTGACACCATCACGACTGCCGACAGCACTATCAGGTAAAGCACGATGCGCCAGATATAGCGCTTGAGCACCTGACGCCACACACGTGTATGTCCGGCCGTATGACTCGTCTCGTCGGTGTAACGGTCAATCAAAAAATGCAATCGCTTGGGCAAATGACGCTCAACATAGCGATAGGCCGGGTCGGCCATCTTGATGAAATAGGGTGTCGTGAACGTCGTGAGAACCGATACAGCCACGACAATAGGATAAATCGATGCATCAAGCACCCCTAATGACATACCCAACGTAGCAATGATGAACGCAAACTCGCCAATCTGCGTCAACGAGAAGCCTGACCGCATCGCGATCTTGAGCGGCTGCCCGGTGATGAGCATACCAAAAGTCGCAAAAATTATCGGTCCGGTCATCACGATAGCCGACAGTATCAATATCGGAGCCCAGTATTGCACTATCACCTGAGGCTGCACCATCATACCAACCGAGATGAAAAATATCGACCCGAACAGATCCTTGACCGGCATTGTGACATGCTCGATGCGCTCGGCAAGCGATGTGCCTGCCAATATCGACCCCATCACAAATGCGCCCAATCCAAGCGAAAAGCCACATGCCACCGAGAACACCGCCATCCCTAAGCATAGACCCATCGACACCACCAACAACGTCTCATCATTGAGAAACCGGCGTGCCTTGTTGAGTGCCGTCGGGATGACATACACTCCCACCAAAAACCAGATTATGATAAAAAACGCCAGCTTGGACACGCTCAACAACATTTCTGACCCCTGCACCGAGTTGTTGATCGCAATCGAGGACAACAACACCATCATCAACACCGCAAACAAATCCTCGACGACAAGCACCGCAAACACAAGCGAAGCAAACCGTCGCTGCGTAAGTCCCATGTCGTTGAACGCCTTGATGATGATTGTCGTAGACGACATCGACAACATACCCCCCAAAAAGAGCGAGTTGATCATGCTGAAATCCATCAGACGGCCAATAAAATAGCCTGTCGTCATCATGCCTGCCACATTGACCAGAGCCGTCACTACAGCCGGGCCTCCGGCATTCATGAGCTTTTTAAAACTGAACTCAAGACCCAGCGAAAACAACAGCACAACGATGCCGAGCTGTGCCCAGAATTCGATGTTAGCCTCGGTCGTCACCGACGGTATCGGCGTGAAATTGGGACTCGCCAGAAAACCGGCGACAATGTAGCCCAACACCACCGGCTGCTTGATGAGCTTAAACACGACGGTCACCACAGCACCCAACAGCAAAATGAAGGCCAAATCGCGTATCAGGCTGTCAAGCATCGTCTCTTCCATATTCCTTCTGTTTTTTTCGGTTAAATGCTGGCTTGAGTGGCAAGCGAAATTGCCTCCGTCGGATTGATGGCACGCATCTGCTCAAACAGACCGATCAGATCAGAATCCTCCTTGAACAACACCGACAGGTTGAGCCGCGTCTGTGAAGCCTGATAGTCATACTCGACATAGACGTTCGTCACCTGTATGTGATGCTCGTGCAACAACTGACGATAAGGATCGAGCGATGTCACAATCACACCGAGACGCAGGCGGATCACTCGCGCCGTATTGCCCGCCCTGATCTTATGCTCCCAGCGCTCAAGTATCAGCAGTATGAAAATAATAAGCAGCGTCGCCACACACGAGATAGCGTACATCCCCACTCCGACCGCCAGCCCTATGGTAGCAACCATCCAGATACCCGCCGCCGTGGTCAACCCACGCACCGAGCCCTTCATCTGTATGATTGCACCCGCGCCCAAGAAACCGATGCCCGATATCACCTGCGCTGCAATACGCCCCGGGTCTCCATTCTTCAGGCCGAGATACTCCTGCGGTACATATATCGAAATCAGCATCGCCAATGTGGCGCCCATCGAAATCAACGCAAACGTACGCACACCCGCCGTCTGCCCCCGCCTCTTGCGCTCAAGCCCCACGACACTGCCCAGCAACAGGCTCAGCGTCAGCTTCACCACAGCTGACACCACATTGACCTCGGTGGACATTATCTGCGACTCAATATAGCTCCACATCAGCACACAATCATTTATCGAAGTCTACCTTGACACTACACAGACGATAATTGTCAGCAAACAGCTCGACCATATATGTGCCTGCAGTCAACGCTGTCGTCACATCCCAATATATTTTCACACCGGCAATCTCAGCACCGCTATACTCAACCTTCTTCGATGCGGTCGACGACAGCTTCGAGCCCTCGAACGTGAACGACGGACCTCCGCTCAACACATTGCCCTCAGGCGTAGTGATGCGCAAATAGATCGTCTTCACACCCTCAGGCGTCGACACATTTTGCGGAATGGTAAACGTCACCATCAGCTGCTTGGCCTTCGCAATCTTCTTCTCGGTTTTACCCTTCTTATTGAGAGCCGTCAGCGTCACACCGGTCACGCTCAGCTTCTCAGCACGCTCCATCCGCTCCTGATAGTTGCGGTTGGACTGACGCACATTTTCATTCTCGCGCGACAACTCAGCCACCTGCGACTTCACGCTCTCATTCTCCTCGCGCAGCGATGCATTCTCCCTCTGCAGCTCGTCAATCCTTGCCACATACGTGCGCATGATGCCCTTGAGCGTCTCAATCTCAGCCTTGAGCTGCGCAATCTGAGCCGAGCTCTTAGTCCGCTCGCTGTTCAACTCAGCCATCAGCTTCTCGACCTGCGACTTTGCCGCCGCATACTTCTCAGCCAATTCAGCATCCTCGATCAGCTGAGTCTGATTCTCATAGCGCGAGAACTCATTATTGATTGCCGCATACTCATTGGCCAACTGCATCTGCACCATCGTCAGCGAATCCTGCGCCCTCAGCTCAGCCATCTGCTCAAGCTCGGCATTTTTAGACGAATTCACCACAAAAAAAGCACACAGGCCAAGAACAATCAGGCCCACGCATCCGATCAACGCAAGCATCAACATACGCGTCTTGCGCGTAGCAGCATGATCTATCTCATCCCCGTGTCTGAGATTGTCGTTAGTTTCCATTTCTATCTATACACTTTTAAATTTTCAAATCAGATTGCGCGACATCATCACGCAACAACTGCAAAGTTACGCAAAAAAAACAAAAAACCCCGCATCAACCAACCACACAACTGATTTTAGCACACATTTTTGCGAAAAATCACAAAATCTTTGCATATTTAAAAAAAAATCGCGACCTTTGCACACTGTTTTGTGGCTGGTGTCCCAAAAGCCACCTTGAAAGATGCGCTTGGTGGTGATATGAGATGAGACACCGCTTCCACTTCAAACAAAACAACTTTTAATAAAAAAGTAAAACAAGATAAAATCATTAGAGCCATGTCA
>CAZKYR010000063.1:0-8542 GCA_964557035.1 uncultured Bacteroides sp.
CATGCCGGGGCGCACTTTGTCTTTGGTGCATGACACCGTCGACAGTGTCAGCACCATGATCGATGCTGCCATGAACAGACGCATACGCGTCTTGTGACTGGACAGGGGGTCTGGCATCAGCGTATCTTGTTTTGCCAGAACCAAAGCTCGTTGAAGTTGATGCCGACGGTGACCATCAGGTTGTCCTCTTTGACAAGCCGGGCCGGCGATGCCTCGCGACGACGGTATTCTAACGCGATGTTGAGCACGCTCTTGGCGGCCGGCACGGGGAGGCCAAATCCGATTGACGCGCCGATGTCGCGCACCTCGTTGTCTCCCACGCAGATGTAGTCGCGGTTGTAGAACAGGCCAGCGCGATATTGGATGCGGCTCAGATAAGAGCCACGTTCGGCGGGGCGAAACTGAGCTCCCAATGCAATCTTGTAGCGGTCGTTGAACTGTGTGGCCTCAAAGCCTTCGAGAGCACGATATTTTGCCTTTGACCAAGGTTGATAGGTAAAGTCTGCTTCAATCATCAAGCGTTTGTCCCATTGATAGTTGATGCCGGCGCCATAGGTGGCCGGTATCGAGTAGTGGCCGCGCAGCTTGGTGTAGCCGATGGTGTCGGGCACGGATGTGGTCGAGTTCTCGATGCTGTAAAAGACGCCGTAGGTCTTGCCGTTGAGGTCTTTGGGAATGGTGTATGACAAGCCGACCGAGACGCGGTTCGCATCGCCGATGTTGGCCGAGTATTGCAGGCCGGCCTGAATGTTGTAGTCGCGCACTTTCATCACACGCTCAAAGAGTGTCGAGCTGCCGGTGCCGAGGATGGCGTAGTTGTCGTTGAGGATGGTGCCGAACAGATAGCCGACATTGACGCCGACGGTCAGCCCTTTGACGGGGCGTCCGGCGATGCCGAAATAGGCTTGGCTGATGCCTCCCGAGCCCTGATGCGACGCCTCGCCGTTGACAATCTCGTCGCCGTAGCTGTATCCCACCTCTGAGAAGGGGAGCAGGCCGATCGACGCGCCCACGTTGCGGCAGATCGGGAATTGCATGGTGATGTAGTCGAGTCCGCCGGTGAAATCTTTGCCGGTGGCTCCGTTGTCGGTCGTCCATACGTTTTTGATGTCACCGCCGATGTCAAACAAAAAAGTCAGCGAGTCGATGGCTGCGTATGAGGCCGGGTTCATCACATTGATCTGACGGCCTGAATTCATGGCATATCCGACGCCTCCCATGCCGCGCTGCATCGAGGTGGCGTTGTCATTGAGGATGCCGTAGCCATATCGCGAATAGGGGGATACGACACCGTTTTGTGCGTGAGCCGGCGACAGACAGCACAGGGCTGAGGCCACGACAGCTAACGCGATGAGTATTTTAGTCGGTTTCATTGTTCAAAATATAGTTAAGACCTTGACTGACAAGGTTGCGCTGTACGCACACCTCAAAGTCGAGCATGCGGGCTATCTCGGCGGCCCAGCCACCGGCCAATACGGTCACAAGATTGTCGTCACCGCTGTGGGCGCGATAGTAGCTGATCTCACCGACGACACCGTATATGGCGCCTCCGCGCATGGCATGGCGCGTGTTAGAGCCGGTGAGCGAACATTCGCCGGCGCTGTCAACCTGCGGCAGACGCGCGGTGAAGTGGCTGAGAGCCTTGAGGCGCATGCCGACACCGGGCGCGATGTTGCCGCCCAAAAAAACGCCGTCGGCCGACACCCTGTCGTATGTGACGGCTGTGCCAAGGTCGATGACAAGCAATTCGCGTCCGGGATAGAGGCTGCGGGCACCCACCATGGCTGCTAAGCGGTCGGGGCCGAGTGACAGCACATTGCCATAGCGTGACAGGTCGATGTTGACCGGAGTTGTCGAGCGGAGAATCATGCACTCTACGCCCATCTCGCTGAGCAGACGGCTGATGGCGTCCCCGTCATCGACGACCGAGCAATAGATGGCGCGTTTGATGCCATACCGCCTGCTGAGCGACAGCAGGTCGGCTGCGGTCAACGAGGTGTAGATGGCCTCGTCAATCGCCTCATCACCGTCCCACACCGTCACCTTGGCGGCAGTGTTGCCCTGATCTATCGTGAGATTGCGTGACATTTTTGTTTTTGGGGGCAAATTTAGCAATAAAGTCACACATACACAAATTTTCTTTTTGGCGTGTCGGCCGCGGCCCGCAGAGAGTGCTGTGTGTACGGAGGGCGCTGTGCAAGACGCAGACAGCCCGCCATGCGTGATGACGGGCTGCCGGTCATAAGTTCAGGCAACGGTTCAGAGGCGCACCTTGTCAGCGCGGTTGCCGCTGACGCGGATGTAAGTGCCGTGCCCCGGCTCGGTGACTCGTATGCCTTGTAGGTTGTAGTAGATCACTTCGCTGTCGATGTCGGCCTCGATGCTCTCGACGCCTAACAGTGACGGGTTGAACTCATATATCAGCTCAGGGCTGTAGTGTGTGACCGTGGCGCCGTCTGACAGTGTCTCATCCCAGCTGAAAATCTCGGGCTCGAGTGTGAGTGTGAGATTGCGGTCCGACCGGTTGAGCTTGTCGATATGTATCTGTGCTATGCCGTCAGCGCCTGTCGCTGTCGAGGATGCGAATATCTGATATGGCAACTGGAACGGGGCGTCGTTGTAGTAGATGACGGTTTTGTCTGTTATGTCGCCGGTGAGTGATGATATTGCTTTCGCGCCGAAGTCGAGAGTAGCCGTGATGCGGCCGTTTTTCTCATTGAGCGCAAACCTGACATCTTCGGGGAGGAGGTCAAATCCGCTCTTCGACGAGGTGAAAGTCAGCGAATACTTGTTAATTCTAAAATCAATATAGAACTCGGGCATTTGACATCCGGTCCTTCCGTCTGATATTACATAATCCCTGTCGCGTATATATCCTTCGGGGATGGTGATAAGATAATGTTTTTTTGTGTCAAACTGCTCTGCCGGGACTGTGAAAGTCAGATAGAGTCTACTATGGAGCTTGGCTGTGACGTCGGCATCGAGACGGTTGCCCATGAAGTCGCTGAGGACTATTCTCTCGAGCAGGTCATCTGACGTAGACATGAGGTCGTTACTGCATATTTCGACTGTAAAGTTGTACATATCATCTTTTTGACCGTAACGGTCAACGTCTACATAGTGGGGCATATAGTATTTGGGACCGTCGAGAGTGGTGATGTTGAAGTCTCGCCAGTACTCGGCTGCTTTGTATGCCTCGACCGCATCTGTCGGGACGCTGACAGTTATGGAGTTGCGGGTAGCGGCGTCGGTGAAGAAGGTGTCGTCGTCGATTGTCGGAGGTGTCAGGGCGAGTGAAGTGAACCCGGTGATACCTTTAGCTTTGCTGAATACGCCCGGGCCGATGTGTTTGAGTGACGCCGGGAGTGTGAATGTGGTTGGTCGTCTGAGTGAGAGGTTGCAGAATGCGTTTCGCTCGATGTCAGTGACGTTGCGTCCAAAGAAAATGCCGTAGGGTTCCGCAATCCAATCATCGTAGGGGTTAAGTCTGATGTTAGAGAATGCTCCATGCCCGATCCGGGTGATTCCGTCATGTAGAATGATAGCGTTAAAATAGGTTTGGCTGCCCCACGAGCAAGCGTATGGAGCTACTGCCGTCACCGGGTAGGTGATATCATCTTGGGTGTATGTTAGGGGAGCATCGTATGAGTAGGGCATGTACTCAGTATCAGGGTTTCCCGTAGAGTTGGAGAACCACGGGAAGCCTGTTGCGTCTGTTTTTACATACCCCAGGATTGGCCAGCGGTAGCCGACGCTCATTTTGTCGTCGTTCAATGTGTATCCGTAGCTTTTCATTGAATTTCCCGGAAGGTATTCGTATGAAAATGGCGATAGGATGTTTTCGTCTTCCACCAATGTTTCAAACTGTCCCCAAAAACTGTCGGCGGCAAAATATTCGCTGCTCCCTTTGGGTATGGTTACCTTGAAACCGTTTTCGGCTACATCAAACGGTGAGCCCGCAGACGGGCATCGTGGCGGCATTGGGAAACGGCACACGATCTCGTCAAAGCAACATTGTGTGAACGCATCTTTTGCAAACCGCATGTAATTTGCGCTGCCGAGATCGAGCTTCTTAAGCGACGGTGCGTTGTTAACTGCGTTGGTATGGCAGAGTGTGATGCTCGGAGCTGTAAGCTCGTTGAGCAGCGGGCAGTCGGTGATAGTCATAGGAGGCAAACAGGCAGTCCAGTCAGTGCGTGAATTAGTCGTTAGCGGACCATTGTCGTCGTTGTATGGATCTGACAACAGGCTCAGTGACTGCAGCGAAGCGCAGTTCTTGAAAAATGACATATCGTCCCCGGTTACGACATCGCTGACAAAAGCTGTCGTTACGTCCGGCTTGCCGATAGTGACAGTTTCGAGTGCGCTGCAGTCAACGAAGGCTCGGCTACAGATGAGAGTCAGATTTGGGGCATATACGCTTTTTAGTGAAGTACACCCCTTGAAACAGTCGTATGTGATTGACTGGACGTTGCTCAGGTCTATGTACTCGAGTGATGTACAACCCTCAAAGCATCCCTGCGGCTCAATGCTGTCGCCATAAAAATACATGTCGTGCCACTCGTCATTTTCGATATAATCGAGAAAGGTGACATCGCCGAGTTGCACGGTGCGGAGCTCGGTGTGGCCGGCAAATGCGCCTCGTGCTACCACGGCAACCTTGAAGTCATTGCCGTCGATCGTGATGTAGGAAGGAATGTAGACATTGACCAGGTCGGGGTCGGCGTCGACAACCGTTGCATGCACTCCTCTCCATGATTCTTCAATCCGGTATGTCAGGCCGTCAATGGTGTAGGTCGGTTGGGTGTCTTGTGCCGTGACCGCTAACGTGGCTATCAGTCCGGCCAACAGAGATGAGAGTTTTTTCATATGCGCTGAGTTTTGAGGTTTAGATTTGTCCTGCGGAGGCCACCAAGTCTTTTGTCTTTAAATGTGACAGTTTGAATGGGGGGGGGTAAATTTAATTATAATATCTTAAACAAACAAATTATTTTGCAAATATTTTTAATTTTTCTCTGTGTGCGACATAGAGCGCGGCATAGAGTGGGACATTGTGTGCGGCATAGTGTAGGGCATCGAGTGGGTTGGGGCTGTTTGTGTGGGCGTGAGAAAAGATGACCGCCCGACTCTGTGATGAGCCGGGCGGTGATGTGGTTGGATAGCTTCAATTATGTGAGCTGACAGCGCTCTTACAGGCGCACTTTGGTGGCTTTGCCATCAACGACTTTGATATATAGGCCGTTGGTGGGATTGGCTACGCGCACACCGCTGAGGTTGTAGTAGACCGGAGCGGCAGTGTTGTCGGTGGTGATGAGCGCAACTGACGTGGTGCTTGTGCTGCCGACTGTGTATTGAATCTCGTCTTGAAGGGCTCCTAAGGCGTATGCGCGATAGAAGTTGACGGGAATCACGGCGTTGGGCTCGTAGGTGGTGATGGTTGTTGCGGTGAGTGTGTCGCCTGTGAGAGTGAGTTCATTGTTCTCATTGTTGACAAATACGCTGCCGGGGACGAGGCCGATAGGCTCGCCGTTCTCCCACTTGTAGGTGGCATCGACGGTCAGAGTCTCGTCTTCGTTGTAGGTGATGGCGTACTCGATGGTGTAGGGATACTCTTTCTCGACACCGTCCATCGTTTGGGTACACTTGCTCTCGATGGTGCCGGTGAATTTGGCACCGGGAGTGACGGGGGTGACGGGGTCATCAGGTTTTGTACTGTTGTCTTTCCAGAAGTAAACGTTGGTGATGTATGCGCCGTATTTGGTGCCTTGGTCAAATTTGATCTGGAAGACGTTGCTGAAATCGACGTTGCTGAAGTAGCTCAGGGGTGCGTCATAGCTGTTCCATTCTCCTTTTTTGATTTCGGGTGCAATCCATCCCTTCTCGCTTCCGGGAGAGATTGGGGTGAAGCCAAAAGTCTCGCCCTCGTAGGTGAAGAAGTCAACGTGCATGTAGGTGTAATCCTTGACGTCGACAGCAGGGCTAAGCTCCCAGCCGAGATAGTTGAAGTCGGTGAGTTTGTAAACATCTTTGTCTTCGATTTTGATGAGATCAGCTACGGTTGACTGACCCCACCAGCCGATGTTGAATGAGGTGGCGGCGGGATAATAAGAACCGAAGATCGAGACAACGTCGTCGGCTGCCTGTGTGGGCACGGGGACATTCGCCGGATCGGGATAAACGACGACTTCGGGAGCTTTCCACTCGGTGTCGATGTTGGTGTAAACGATGTTGTTTGAATAGAAGACTGCGTCGGGGCTGCCGTTTGTCAGCACGAGGGCGAAGACATAGCCGGCGCTTTTGCCTACCTCGTTCTTCCAGTCCTCGGCTACGAGCGGGAATGTCTCGGCAATATTGAGTGACTCAGAGTTCCATTTGTTGCTGTTCTCGTCGGTGACGGTGATGACATAGTCTTGTTCTTTGCCGCCGTCAGCGGTGAGGCGGATGTGGTATGTGCCTGTGCCGGTGGCATACCAGTCAAAGTCGAGTGTCGCGGGTGCGAGGGGTGTCGTGTAGAGGCCGTCTTTGCCGGGGGCGAAGATGCCGAATGATGCGTCGGTGCCGGCGTCAGCTGCTTTGAAACTCATCACCTGGCCATTGCCGTCAGGGTTGGTTGCCTGATAGTCGGCAGCGACGTTCCACCAATAGTAGGTTGCCAATCCGGGTGTGATTGCGCCGTCTTTGTAGACGGTGAAGTCCTCTGCGCCGGCAGACAGCATTGCTGCTGCGCAAAAGGCAAGAGTAAAGATTTTTTTCATTGTGTTTAAGGTGTTTTGATAATAAATATTCTGATACTAAACTGTTGTGAATGATGTTGTGTGAGACATCACCATAGCTGTGTGCAAAGGTAATAATTAATTTTTAATAACATTCTTTTTGGAGAATGTTTTTTATGCGGCTCATGTTTTGCGTTTGATGCCGACCATGCGTTGGAGCTTGCGTTTGCGCGCGTGGCTGCGGTTGTAGCGGTCGAGTCTGTCGAGCGCGTTGCCGACGATGGTGTCGCGGTCGAGGCCCTCGATGTCGGCAAAATGTCGGGCGATGCGCTGCAGGATGTCGGGGTCGAGCGAGATGCGCTCAAACATGCGCATGGTCGCCTCGTCGCCTCCGGTGTCAAAGCTGATGCGGTTGAGGTCGACATAGCTGAAGCAATAGTCGCCCCGCCCGTCAGGAAAATACAATATATTGCCGGGCGAGAAGTCGTGCATCGCCACGCCCTTGCGTCTGAGCAGCGACATCTGACGCGCCACGCCGCGCAGCAGTGTGTCGGCATCGTCCCCCTCGGGTAGCTCGCGCAGTGTCGACACCCCGTCGAGGTGACGGCAGACATAGTAGCTGCGGTCAAATCCGACACCGCGCCATGTCTCGACGTAGCCGATCGGTGATGGTGTGCCAAAGCCGAGCGACAGCAGCTTGGCGGCGTTGTCAAACGACCTCCGGGCCTTGGACCTCCGCACGATGCCATAGATGTAGGGGTTGGGGAACGGAGGCACTCTGAACGCTTTGACGCTCACCACCGTGCCGTCGTCGAGGATGAGGCGATAGATTTTGTTGCGGCGCCCGTCATAGATGACCTCGGCATCGGTCGGCACCCCGCGCTCGGCAAGAGACGCCAACAGCCGTCGTTGGCTCAGCGAAGCGCGCGGGTCGATATGTATATGTGGCTTTTTCATGGCTGTGCTACAAAGTTAGTGATATTTTTTCAGGTTTTTGCCAACAAAGCCTCATAAATGAAAAAAAATGTGTATTTTTGTCAACACAAATCGACGGCACGCGGCCGTCGCACCATGAACACAAGACAAATAACAAGTTTTACCTTCTCATAAAATTTTAATATGACCGACCCCAAGACATATCTCGAACCCGCCGAAGAGAAAATGGAACTCGCTGTTGCCTATCTCGACGAATCATTGGCTCACATCCGCGCCGGCAAAGCTAATCCCAAAATCCTCGACGGCATCCGTGTAGACTATTATGGCAGCGCATCTCCCATCTCAAACGTGGCAAACATCTCGGTGCCCGACGCACGCACCATCACCATCACCCCTTGGGAGAAGTCAATGTTCAAGGAGATTGAGAAAGCGATCATCAACAGCGAGCTCGGCATCATGCCCGAGAATAACGGCGAAGTGATACGCCTCTCCATTCCCCCGCTGACCGAGGACCGACGCAAACAACTCGTCAAACAGTCAAAAGCCGAGGCCGAGAACGCCAAAGTCAGTGTGCGCAACGCCCGCCGCGATGCCATCGACGGCCTCAAGAAAGCCATCAAGCAAGGTATGCCCGAGGATGTCGAGAAAGATGCCGAGGCTCAGGCTCAAAAGCTCCACGACCGCTATCTCAAGAAGATTGACGAGCTTTTTGCTGCCAAAGAAAAAGAGATTCTCACCGTCTGATATTTTGCGACGCGCAACCGATTGCGTGATAGCTCATCAGACCTGACAAAGAAAATATTTCTACTGCAGGCGCTACCCGTTGCGGGTGGCGCCTGTCTTAGCTTTATGCGGTGTTATATGAGGGATAATATGTTGTTTACCAGGAGGAC
>CAZKYR010000064.1:0-8534 GCA_964557035.1 uncultured Bacteroides sp.
GTCAATCCTGATGACATCGTTGAACGGTATGGCGCCGACACGCTGCGCCTGTATGAAATGTTCCTCGGTCCGCTGGAGCAGAGCAAGCCCTGGGACACCAACGGCATCGACGGAGTCAACCGCTTTATCAAGAAGCTGTGGTCGCTCTTCTACAAGGGTGACACGCTGCTGGTTGACGACAGCGAGCCGTCGCCTGAGGCTCTGAAGGCTATCAACAAGCTGATCAAGAAGGTGACACAGGACATCGAGTCATTCTCGTTTAACACCTCGGTGAGCGCATATATGATATGTGTCAACGAGCTGGCGGCCTGCAAGTGTCACTCGCGCGAGGTGTTGTCAAAACTCCTGGCGGTGCTTGCACCGTTTGCGCCTCATGTGTGTGAGGAACTGTGGCATGCCATCGGCCACACCGGCAGTGTGTGCGACGCATCATGGCCCGAGGTAGACGAGAGCAAACTTGTTGAGTCGACGGTGAAAATGGCAGTGTCGTTTAACGGCAAAGCGCGCTACACCATTGAGGTGCCTGCCGACATGCCGGCGGCCGAGGTGGAGAAAGTGGCTCTGTCGCACGAGGGTGCCGCTAAATGGACCGAGGGTAAGACAGTGGCAAAAGTCATCGTTGTGCCCGGCAAGATTGTAAATGTGGTAGTAAAATAAAAACGACAAAATCACGTTATAAGATTACGTAACACGATGAAAATACCCTCTCCGATAGTATTTGCGACCAACAATGCACACAAGCTTGCCGAGGTAAGGGCAATCTTGGGTGAGGCATACGATGTGAAGAGTCTGTCAGACATCGGCTGTCATGAAGACATCGCCGAGACAGGCAGCACGCTCGACGAAAATGCCCGCATCAAGGCCCGCTATGTGGCGGAGAAATATGGTGTTGACTGCTTTGCGGACGACACCGGTCTTGAGGTAGAAGCACTCGGCGGGGAGCCGGGTGTGCGCTCGGCACGGTTTGCCGGCGGCGCAGGACACAATGACAAGGCCAACATGAATCTGTTGCTCGAGCGTATGTCGGACAAGACAGACCGTGCTGCGAGGTTCAGAACCGTCATCTGCCTCATCACCGCAGCACATGGGGAAGAGATTGTCGAGGGTGTAGTCAACGGTCATATCACCCGTGAGCCTCACGGCGACTCGGGATTTGGATATGACCCGGTGTTTGTTCCCGAGGGGAGCGACCTGACATTCGCCCAGATGGGTGATGAAGCCAAAAACAGCATCAGTCATCGACGCCGTGCTACCGACCGTCTTGCCAAAATATTAAATAATTATGCGTAAAATATGAAAATAATGATAAAAAAGTTCACACTACTGTTGATGATGCTATGTCCGCTGCTTGCCGCCGCACAGATTGAGGTCGGCATGTGGGAGGTCATTACACCGTTTAGCTCTGTGTCAGACATCATCGAGACTCCGAAAAAAGTGTTTTATCTCTCGGGTGCATCAGGTAACGGCTCGTTGTTCTCTTATAACAAAGATACTGACGAGACCTATGCCTACAGCAACACGAACTATCTGAGCGACTGTAATATTGTATCGATTAAATATAATCAGAAGAAGGGGTATCTGGCCGTAGCATACACATCGGGCACCATCGACCTGATTTTTGACAACGGCAAGGTTGTGTCGATGTCAGACATCAAGGATGCACCGCTGACCACCGATCGTACAATCAAGCATATCGGCTTTGACCCTGATAATGATGTGCTGTATGCAGGCACCGTTTTTGGTCTGGTGAAGTTTAATGACAAAAAATTTGAGGTCATCGAGACAGGCATGTATAACACGCCTGTCGACATGGTCGAGGTCATCGACGGATACCTGGTGTTGCGCAACAACAACACATTGAAGTATTTGCCGGTTGATCAATCGATCACACGCCTGAGCGAGTTCAAACAACTGTCACTGTCTAATGTCAATGATATGCGTCTGCTCGACAATGGCCGAGTGCTTGCGGTGATCGGCTCAAACAGCGTGGGTGGACAGGTGTGTCTGCTCGACATTGATTTTGAGAACGCAAAAATCGTCAACAACAACAGCACATGGGCTAACGTGCTGAGCAACATCCATGATGCCGACGGATTTTACACTATGTTTAACAATGCCCAGACTGTCAAGGTGGATGGCAACGGCAATCTCATATCTTTTAGCTATTCAAAAATAAATGGAGATGCATTGAGCGGCACTGTTGCGGGACATACGCTTGACGGGAAAGAACTTTGGGTAGGCAGCTCGGAGGGTGTAAGCTCATACAAGATCGACTGGAAAGATGCACTGACAATCAATGCGCTGACACCTACACGATTGAATATCCGTCCGTCAGATCTCAACATAAATCTGCCCTTGCAGATGGCCTCGGGCTTTGACGGCAATGTGTATGTAGGTGAGATTTTCTCAGGACGTCATAATAAAACCCAGTCAAAAATACCCCGCATCAATGTCATCAAAGATGTTGATATATACGATGTAACGACTCCTGAGATGCTTGGTTTTTACAAATCAGGTGACGTCTGTGGTATAGGTTTGATGGGAGTCAGTCCTGATGAGCCTGACACTTACTACATCGGCAACAACTACTGGAATATATCAAAAGCATTTGTTCTCAAGGTGCAGAACGGTGAAAGTGTCATAGCATATAACACCGGCAAAGTTCCCTCAACGGCAAAATGGGGCGCATGGGACATTAAATTTGACAGATTTAAAAATCTCTGGGCGGTGACGTATGATTCGTCAGGAAACAACGGCATTTACATCGCTCCGGCCGATAAAATACGTAACAATACGGTCACAACCGAGGATTGGAAATTTTTGCATGTTCCCTCGCTTGATCAGGATGCGAGAATGGTAGTGTGTAAAAATTCGGATGCAGCATTTGTGATTGACTCGCGTTGGGCATCAAGCAACACTCCTCTTTATGTCATCAACACAGGCGGTGGCATTGACCCGGCTAAAATGAAAGTTACACAGATCTCAACCATCTATGATCAGGATGGCAAGAAATTTGAATGTAACCGTATGGTGACGCTCGAAGAGGATAGGAAGGGAAAAGTGTGGGTCGGCACCGACAACGGTATCATCGAAATCACCAACCCGGCACAGTTTGTGCAAAATCCTACCACATCGTCAGTCAATCGCATCAAAGTGCCCCGCAACGACGGCACAAATCAGGCTGATTATCTGTTGTCATCGATCCGTGTGAACGACATCGCCGTCGATGGCATGAACCGCAAGTGGATTGCCACATCGACATCGGGTGTGTATCTGGTGAGCGAGGATGGCCGCGAGATATTGGCCAACTACACGACTTCAAACTCATCGATACCGTCAGACGTGGTTTACAGCGTCGAGTGTGACCCGACTTCAAACTATATTTACTTTGGTACAGACGCCGGTCTGGTGCGCTACAGCAGCACCGGAGCGCCGGCAGCAGATAGCTATGACAATGTGTATGCTTATCCCAACCCGGTCCGTCCCGATTATACAGGCTGGATCACGGTGACAGGCTTGATGGAAAATTCGCTTGTCAAAATTGCAGACGCAGCCGGCAATGTATTATATCAGGGAGAGTCTGAGGGTGGCATGTTCACCTGGGACGGCTGCAACGCCAACGGCGACCGTGTCAAGACCGGCGTGTATTTTGTGTATGCATCGCAGAACGAGAACGGCACGTCGGGAGTAGTGACAAAGATTATGGTAATCAATTGATCATTATGCAATCAGCTGATAACAAACTGCGCTATGCCGATGAGACAGACCGTAGCTACGGTCTCGCCGGCATGGCGCTGACACTTTTGGTAGATGAGGACAACGATGTGCTGTTTGACAGCATCAGCATAGACCTGCCAGCCGGGGAGGGTGTGAGACTGTTGCCTCGCTTCATTCACACCGGACACCCTGATGTGTCGGCACGGTTGGCCTATGCGGCGCTTGTGCGCGAGCACAAACTGTTGTGCCACCTTTTGCTTGGCAACGTCATGTCGCGCTACTATGCCAAGCGCCGTGAGGCTGTGCCAGAGAGCGTCAAGCAATATGTGCACACGCTGCTGCACACCGATGCCACAGACATCTGTCAGCTGAGCGATGATGAGGCTGAGGCGATGTTTGTCAACGAGTATAACTATCTATATCGTGTGTTTAACCATGCGGGAGTGCAGCAGGCAACTCATCAATTTGTAAATGCTCTCATCGAGCGGCGCACACTCTCGCGCCATGATGTGATTGAGCTCTATCGGAGCGTCACAGGTTGAAAAACAAGCCTTATCATGCTTTCAAAAGGACTGTCAGGAGCGCTCAGAGGGGTCGATGCCATCGCCGTCACCGTTGAGGTGGCGATAGACCGCGGTGTCGGCATCTCGATTGTAGGTTTGCCCGACACGGCAGTCAAAGAGAGCATCGATCGTGTCACTACGGCCTTGATGCAGTCGGGGTTTGAGTGGCCGCGTCAAAAGGTGGTGATCAACCTATCACCCGCCGATATACGCAAGGAGGGTTCGGCCTATGACCTGCCGATTGCGCTGGGTATCCTGGCTTCGATGGGCATCATCGACAATGACCGCTATGCCTCTTTTCTGACCATGGGCGAGCTTGCGCTTGACGGCACGCTGTTGCCTGTCAAAGGAGTGCTGCCGGTGGCCATCATGGCTCGCGGCCGCAAGCTGTCGGGCATGATCGTGCCACGCGACAACGCCACCGAGGCTGCTGTCGTCAACAACCTCGACGTGTATGGCGTGAGCACGCTGATAGAGGCCGTACAGCTTATAAAAGGGGAGATAGATGTGCAGCCGACCGTGGTTGACACACGCGCCGAGTTTTTTTGCAAAGCAGACATATATGATGTCGATTTTGCAGACGTGCGGGGACAAGAGGTGGTGAAACGAGCCTTTGAGGTGGCGTGTGCCGGCGGACACAACATACTGTTGGTAGGTCCTCCGGGAGCGGGAAAATCGATGATGGCCAAACGCCTGCCGTCGATCATGCCGCCGCTGACGTTGGCCGAATCGCTCGAGACTACCAAGATACACTCAGTGGCCGGTCGCCTCAAAGGAGGGTCGACTTTGGTCAAAAAACGGCCATTCAGAGCACCCCATCACACGGTGTCGCCCGTGGCGCTTGTGGGAGGAGGTGCCAATCCGATGCCGGGTGAAATTTCATTGGCACACAACGGCATTTTGTTTCTCGACGAGTTTCCGGAATTTCCGCGGTCGGTGCTCGAGGTGTTGCGACAGCCGCTCGAGGACAGACACATCACCATCTCGCGGGCAAAATATAGCATCGACTATCCGGCCGGATTCATGTTGGTTGCATCGATGAATCCCTGTCCGTGTGGCTATCACAATCATCCTACACGCGAGTGTACATGTACGCCGGCAGCCATACAGCGCTATCTGGGGCGCATCAGCGGACCGCTGCTCGACCGCATCGACATACAAGTCGAGATACAACCGGTTCCGTTTGACAAGTTGTCAGAAGAGGAGTCCGGCGAACGGTCGGTCGAGATACGCAAGCGCGTTGAGATAGCGCGCGAACGTCAACGGGCACGTTTTGCAGGAGTGCCGGGGATACATTGCAATGCGCAAATGACCGACGCGATGCTGCAAACCTACGCGCGTCCCGATGAAGAAGGCCTCATGATATTGAAAGAAGCCATGACCCACTACGACATGTCGGCGCGCGCCTACGGTCGCATCCTCAAAGGGGCACGCACCATAGCTGATCTCGACGCCTCAGACACTGTCAAAGCCGATCACATCCTCGAGGCAATCAACTATCGCAACCTCGACCGCGACACCACCGTCAGCGCATTCTAAAATGCTAAATTAAATGCTGAAGCTTTCAAGCAGTCACAAATATACATTGCAAATATAAAAGCTTAAGCTTTTACGCAGTTACAAATAAACAAGGTATTTTTTTCGCAACAGGTGCCTGATTTTGATTTCAATTATATTTAACAACCAAGATAATATATAAGTAGCAAGAAGGCAAAACAATAAAGCAGGCATTAGTGACACGTTATTTGTTCCGCGCAAATATACGAAAAACATAATCACAGGGTAGTGAATAAGATAAATGTTATATGATATGTTGTCATGTTTGCCTTCCCATGTTCCCCATTTGCCGACCATTGAAAACCAAACTATGATAATGGCAATTGCAAACGGGTGAAGTATGATATTTAAGTAAGGGGTGAAGTTACAAACAAAGAGTGCCGCGAAAGCTAAAATTATAAGTTGCCACTTATAGTGCATAAAAGTGTCAAACCAATAATAACATATAACTCCTGCATAAAAATATGAAAGCTGGCCAAAAAACTGTCGGCCTAAGATGTAGTATAACTCTTTACCGGTGACTTCGGACATGTATTGAAAAACTCCTCTATAGATACATGCTATGATGTAGACTAAAACAAACATGACTGTGGGTTTCATCTTGAAACGACTTATCAACCACACAACCAATGGAGGTGTCAGATATAGACACCATTCAACTTTCATGGTCCACAAAGATCCGTTGACGGCATGCGTGCTCAGATCCTCAAATACGCCCGGAAGGGTGGGGTGCAGGAAATTTAGAAACGCCAAATTACTTATAAGGTACTTCCAAAAACCTGATGAGGAAAAATATTCATCTATGCTTAGAGTTGAAATAAAACAGAATGCTAAGGCAAAGAACAATACTGTGATCCAATAGGCCGGAAGAATACGGATGGCACGTGATAACAGATATTTTTTTAAATTTGGTTTGCAAAGATAACTCCTGTAAATTAGAAATCCGCTTAGAGTAAAAAAACCGCCGATAGCTGAATAACTCGAGATGGGAAAATAAAAATCATAGCCGGCCAAATATTTGAAGTGGGCAAAAACTACAGCTAAAGCAAGTACATATCGGACAATTCCCATATTGTTAGGTAAGGGAATTTTATAAGGAACGGAGTTAGGTCGTAGTTTAAACATCGGTTTGTATTTGCTTAGTTCCGAAAATAAATGTATATGATATGGGCAAACTCAAGTCTAACGCTGAACCGCGGGGGGCATGAGTCAGCATATTTCATAGTTGGAGGGTGGCGGCGAGGCGGTCGAGGTGGAGGATGGACTCGGGGCCGACGTTGAAGAGGAGATCGAGGATGCTGAGGTCGGGAATGAAACCAAATTCGTCTTGGCGTACCTGATAGTAGGGGATGGGTGCGTCGAGGTTAAATAAGCGTGTCCGGGGCTCGTGACAGCTGCCATGCTCTGTTGTGGGGATGGGTGCGTCGAGGTTAAATAGGCGTGTCTGCGGCTCGGGACAGCTGCCGGTGGTGTCATACTCTACCCGGGTGCCGAGCGCGAGCAGGGAGCGTATCTGTGTGTCCCAGGCGGCGTCGAGTGCGGTGATGGTGCCGTAGCGTGCGGGGGTATCGGCTTGTAGCAAGGGTGAGAGGCGGTCGATGTAGTATTCAAAGAAGGGTGTGCGTCCGTAGGCTGAGGCGAGGGTCTCGCGATGGACGTGCCACCAGTGTCCATGCTCTGAGATGCGGACGTCGCACCACCGGCGTGCGCCGGCGGGACGGCTGACGGGGACTGTGAGCTGCAGTGGGCCGCGTGTGTCGGCGACGTGCATGCGATGCACGCTCTTGTAACGTTTGTCGAGCCTCATGGCGCATGCGATGATGACATTGCGGTGGGCTGCCATGAGGGCATAGTAGCCTATGCTGCCACATAGCTGGGGCGGCAGGATGATTGTATCGCGGGTGTAGAGTGCTTCGGGTGTCATTTACCCCACATGCTCGGGAATGCGATGGTCAGGAGGAGGAGGATGACCATGAGGAGGAGGAACACGATGGTGACGACGTAGAGCCGGCGGTCGGTGCGCCCCTGGATGGCGTTGCGCAACTGTTGGACATCTCTGTATCGGCGCTCGGGGTTGGTGCAGCGTCGCACGACGTGTTGGAGGCGTGCACGTTCGCGCGGGTCGAGGTCCTTGAGGGCGTCGAGCACCTGTGCGAGTATGAGGCCGAAGTTGTTGATGTCCTCGGCGGCTGCGGCGGGTGTGAGGTTGTCTTTTTGGTCAAATCCGATGTCAGCGACCTTGAGATTGCCGATATTTTCGGTGAATATGACGCGCGAGGGGGAGATGGGGTGGTGGATGATGTGGTTTGACTGTATGTACTCGATGACATCCACGAGTTGGTTTGTGACTTTGTCGAGTGTATTTTTTGTGACAGTGCCGTTGTCGAGCTGTTTTTGAAGGGTGTCGCCGTAGAAGTCGTCGGCGATGATGCACATGCCGACGCCTGGCACCTCTTCAAGGTCGTTGATCATGATGATGTAGGGGTTGCTGAGGTTGTAGCGCACCTCAAACTCTTTCTCGAGCATGGCCTGATATTTTGGGTCGTCCTTATACTCGGGCTTGAGTGTCTTGAACATCACCCATTTGCCAAACTTTTTGGCTGTATATGCGTCATAGAACTCGTCGTCCCACTCGGGGAGGTGTTCTATCTCGGTCCATGTTTGGGTCGGTTCTGTCATAAGTTGGAGTTATTTGGT
>CAZKYR010000065.1:0-8389 GCA_964557035.1 uncultured Bacteroides sp.
AAATCGACGAGTCCAAGTGCATCTACTGCGGCAAATGCCTCAATTCGTGCCCCTTTGGCGCCATTTTTGAGATTTCGCAGACCTTTGACGTACTCAAGGCAATACGCGATAAAAAACAGGTTGTCGCCATTGTCGCACCGGCCATCCTGAGCCAGTTTGACGCCACAAAAGAGCAAGTTTACGGCGCATTCAAGCAGGTCGGATTCACTGACGTCATCGAGGTGGCTCAAGGCGCCATGGAGACTGTGGAGAAAGAGGGTCACGAGCTCCTCGAGAAGCTCGATGAGGGTCAACCGTTCATGACCACCTCGTGCTGTCCCTCTTACATCGAGCTTGTCAACAAGCATGTCGAGCTGATGAAGCCTTTTGTATCGTCGACCCGCTCGCCGATGTACTACACGGCGCGCATCGTCCGCAAGCAGTATCCCGATGCCAAAATTGTCTTTGTCGGGCCGTGTCTGGCCAAGCGCAGCGAGGCACGCCGCGACGGCGAGGTCAACTATGTGATGACATTCGAGGAGGTAGCCTCTATGTTTGACGGCTACGGCATCGAGTTTGCCAACGTAGAGCCATACACCGTGCCGTTCACCACCGTGAAAGAGGCGCATGGATTTGCGGCTGCCGGTGGAGTAGCAGGCGCCGTCAAGGCATATCTCAAACTCGACGCCGAGCGCCTGGCCCAAATCAACGTGCAACAAATTTCTAACCTCAACAAAAAGAATATCGCCCTGCTGTCGGCCTACGCCAAGACACACAAGGCTCCCGGCCGTTTCATCGAGGTGATGGCGTGCGAGGGTGGTTGCATCACCGGCCCATGCTCGTCGACCACGGCTCGCGAAGGTAAGGTCCGCTTTAACAAGGGGTTGGCAAAAGAGGAGGAACATTATTGAATCTGTCAGAGATAATCGAGCGGTTGCATCGCACCGGCCGATTGACCGATGATGAATTTGGCGCGCTGCTGTCACCCGACCTCGATGTGGAGGCGGCTCATCAGCTTGCCACGGCTGCACGCGCTGTCACCGATTGTGTCCATGGCCGTCGCGTGAGAGTGCGCGGATTGATCGAAATCACATCGGTGTGCCGCAACAACTGCCTGTACTGCGGGTTGCGTCGCGACAACCGCTCGGCGGTGCGCTACACTCTATCGCATGAGCAGATTGTGGAGGCGTGCCGTGAGGGATATGATGCCGGACTGAGGACATTTGTCCTGCAAGGCGGCGAGAATCCGGCCATCACCTGCGCGAAAGTAGTCAGGCTCGTGAGCGACATCGTGCGGGCGTGCCCCGATGCTGCAGTGACGCTGTCGTTGGGCGAATGGCCCGACGAGGCCCTTGAAGCGTTTCGCAGCGCCGGGGCCACACGCTATCTGCTACGGCACGAGACGTATGACGCCCGACACTACAGTTCGCTTCATCCCCGCGAAATGAGCCAAGACAATCGACTGCGCTGTCTCGACACGCTCAAGCGACTTGGGTTTCAAACCGGCACCGGCATCATGGTCGGTTCGCCCGGACAGACGATCGATAACATTGTCAGCGACCTGCGATACATGCACACCTTGCAACCGCAGATGATCGGCATCGGGCCGTTTATCCCCGCTGCGGGGACACCGTTTGAGAACTGTCTCCCGGGGAACATCGACTTGACCCTCAGACTTATATCCATTCTGAGGCTGATGTTCCCTTCAGCCAACTTCCCCTCCACCACCGCCTTGGCCACGCTCGACCCCGAGGGCCGCATAAAAGGACTGTTAGCCGGGGCCAATGTGGTGATGCCTAATATCACGCCGGCACCTTTTCGCGGCGCATATACGATTTATGACAACAAAAAAGTCACCGGAGCCGAGGCGGGCGACGGCCTCAGGCTGTTGGCCGACGAGCTGGCCGGTGCGGGTCTTGAGATGACCTGCGAACGTGGTGACTACAAAAATATTTCCCTCACATGTACAACCCCGATTCTCCAATAGCGACCGAGTTTATATCTCACGACGAGATAATCGACACAATAGCTTTTGCACGCGAAAAGAGTCGCGACCTGACATACATCGACTCGCTCATCGCCAAGAGCCGCCAATGTCGCGGGCTGACACACCGCGAGGCAGCCGCCCTGCTCGAGTGTGACGACCCTCAGCGCATTGCCCGCATCTTTGAGACGGCACGCGAGATAAAAGAGCGTTTCTACGGCAACCGCATCGTCATGTTCGCGCCTCTCTATCTCTCAAACCATTGTGTCAACGGGTGTGTCTACTGCCCCTATAAGCTAAAGAACAAGACCATACACCGTCGCAAGCTCACGCAAGCCGAGATTCGTGCCGAGGTGATCGCCCTGCAGGACATGGGGCACAAACGGCTGGCGTTAGAGGCGGGTGAAGATCCGCGCAACAACCCGATCGAGTACATCCTTGAGTCCATAAAAACCATCTACGACACACACCACCGCCACGGCGCCATCAGACGCGTCAACGTCAACATTGCCGCCACGACGGTCGATGAGTACCGCATGTTGCGCGACGCCGGCATCGGCACCTACATCCTCTTTCAGGAGACATACAACAAAGCCAACTATGAGGCGTTGCACCCCACCGGACCCAAGAGCGACTATGCGTGGCACACCGAGGCGATGGACCGCGCCATGGAGGGGGGAATCGATGATGTAGGCTTGGGCGTGCTCTACGGTCTCAACACCTATCTCTATGACTTCATCGGCTTGCTGATGCACGCCGAGCACCTTGAGGCACGTTTTGGCGTAGGCCCTCACACGGTGAGCGTGCCGCGCATCTGTCCGGCTGACGACGTGGCCAGGGAAGACTTCAAGGATGCCGTCTCTGACGAGCTGTTCAGCCGCACCGTGGCCGTGCTGCGCATTGCGGTGCCCTACACGGGTCTGATTGTGTCGACGCGCGAATCACCCGCCGTCAGGGCGCGTGTACTCGAGTTGGGAGTGTCACAGCTCAGCGGAGGCTCGCGCACATCGGTCGGAGGATATACCGACCCGCATGAGGCCGAAGACTCTGAGCAATTTAACATCTCTGACCATCGCACGCTCGATGAGGTCGTCGACAGCCTGCTCGACACGGGACATATACCGAGTTTTTGCACGGCATGCTATCGCGAGGGGCGCACGGGCGACCGCTTCATGTCGCTTGTAAAGAGCGGCAACATCGCCAACTGCTGTGCCCCCAATGCGCTGATGACGCTCAAGGAGTATCTCGAGGATTATGCCTCGCCCCGTGTCAAGGCTAAAGGGGAAGCCCTCATCGCCCGCGAACTCGACAAGATAACCAACCCGCGCGTGCGCGAAATCACCCTCCGCAATCTTGACAAGATTGCCGGTGGCAGCCGCGACTTTAGATTTTAACCGATTATGAGCCTGAACACTACACCCTCGGCCTCGCGTCTGCACATAGTGGTACTCGGCGCATGCAACAGCGGCAAATCATCGCTGGTCAATCTGCTGACCGGCCAGACGGTGTCGCTGGTGTCCGAGCTGCCCGGCACCACGACCGACCCGGTGAGCAAAGCGATGGAGCTCCCCGGCGCCGGACCGGCGCTCATCATCGACACGGCCGGATTTGATGACGACACACCGCTCGGCTCTTCGCGCGTTGCCATGACCCTCAAAGCCATTGACTCAGCTGACATTGCGTTGCTGCTTGTAGGCGAAAATCGAGAGGCTGAGGCACTTTGGGCCGGTCGACTCAAAGAGCGTGGCGTGCCGATAATAAAAGTTGTCAACAAGACCGACACCGGTCGCACTGTCGCCGATGACGCCGTCGGGGTGTCGGCACTTGACACATCAGGACGCAAAGACCTCATAGATGCCATTTTGCGCGCTATCCCCGCCGACCATGATCAGCCCGACCTGTTGCGCAATCTTGTCTGCGCCGGTGACACCGTGGTGCTCGTGATGCCACAGGACCGACAGGCACCCAAAGGGCGACTGATTTTGCCTCAGGTGCAGGTGTTGCGCGCGCTCCTCGACGCCGGTTGCAATGCCGTGTGTACGACTCCGGCACAATTGGCGGCAGCTCTCAAAGGACTGCGCGAGTTGCCCCGGCTGGTAATCACCGACTCGCAGGTTTTTGATTTTGTCGACAAAATGCTCCCCGGGAGTGTCCCGCTGACATCATTCTCGGTGCTGTTTGCCGCATACAAGGGTGATATAGACTATTTTGTGGAGAGCGCACGCACCATCGACACCCTTCAGGCTGACGCACGCATCCTCATAGCAGAGGCGTGCACACACGCGCCGCAGACCGAGGACATCGGCCGGGTCAAGATACCGGCGCTCTTGCGCAAACGCATCGGCCCCGACCTGCAAATCGACATTGTGTCAGGACGCGATTTCCCGGCCGATCTGAGTCCCTACTCGCTAATCATACATTGCGGTGCTTGCATGTTCAACCGCCGGTTGGTGATGAGCCGCGTGGCTGCCGCTCGCGCGCAAGGCGTCGCCATGACCAACTATGGCATCACAATCGCCGCCCTCAACGGCATCCTCGACCGCATATCCTATTGAGCGGCACAAAAAATGCGTTGTTTAGTATGTGAGTTTTCAATTTTTTGCTTAACTTTGCCAACAGTGCACTCAATGAAATTTGTGTAAATCAATCAGTACCTTATTTTTAACATGAAACGTCTCTATACCCTTTTAACAGTCTTGGTGTCAATAGCATGTTGTCATGCCAAATCATTGACTCCCGAACAAGCTATCGACAGAGCTATGAACTCTCCCCGCCATGTCAAAACGCGCATCGGCAACCTCACCATGACTCGCCCGGTGATGGTTGGCACAAGCGAAGCCGGGATGGCCGCCTACTATGTATTCACCAACAGCGAGTCGACGCTTTTTGTGTCGGCCGATGACGTGGCGGTGCCGGTGCTTGGCTACACCGACAAAGGTGATTTTGACCCCGACAACATGCCCCCACAGCTGCGGTGGTGGCTCGACCAATATGCGAGCCAGATTGAGTGGGCAACGCAACACGGCGTCACATATACCCCCGGCCCGGCAACGCTGAATGCTGATGCCATTGAGCCCATGCTGACGACCGAGTGGGATCAAAGCTATCCCTATAACGCCTATTGCCCGCTATATGACGGCTACCGTACAGTGGCCGGCTGTGTAGCCATCTCGGTAGCACAGACCATGAACTATTTCAAATGGCCAAAGAATGAAATACCCTCAATATCTTATGAGTGGAATAATCAAAAACTGACCACCGATCCCTTTACAATCGACTGGGACAACATGGTCGACAATTACATATCAGGGTACACCGACAAGCAACGCGACGCCGTGGCAAAATTAGTGCAAGCAGTCGGCTACGCCCTCCATACCGACTACAACACCTCGTATGACGGAGGTTCAGGCGCATACTCACAGGCAATAGCCCCCGCAATGGTGGATTTATTCGGTTATGATGCCGCCATCACCTACTACTACCGCGACTATTTTGAGGACGACGTGTGGGAACAGATGATGTATGACAACTTGGTCAACTGCGGCCCAGTGATATATGACGGCCAGGGTGACGCCGGACGACATTCGTTTGTGTGCGACGGCTATGACGGCGCCGGCAAATATCACTTCAACTTTGGCTGGGGAGGAGTCTCAGACGGCTACTATGCACTGTCAGCCATCAATCCGCCGGCGCTTGGCATCGGAGGCGGTAACGGAGGATTCAATTATTTTCAAGGAGCGGTGTTCGGCATCAGACCGCCACAGGCCGACACCAAACCGGCCGAGGGTTACATCATCTGCAACGGCTCGCTCGACGCATCGTTCAGTGGCAAATTGATGACCCTGTCTTCGCCTGACAGTGGATTTTACAACTACGGCACTCTCACAGATGACTTCACTTTTGGTGCGATGATCCAAAATCTCGGCACCGGTGACATCGACTACTTAGAATCGGTCACCATCGACCTCGAACTCTACAGTGGCATCACATATTACAGTGTCCGGTTTTCTCCGGATATAGTCAACGGCCTTTACAAAGTGACCACCTGTACCAAAATCGGGGATGGCGATTGGCGCCCGATACTTTTCCTCCCCGACCAGACCGACTACGTGAACGTCAAGATCGCCGACGGCACCGGCACACTCGACACCACCGTGGCTGAGAACCCCGAGGTTGCGATTACCAACTGGAGTTTGACCAGAGGTTTTGTATCAGGCGAGCAATACATGATGATTGTGAGAGTAACCAACAGCTACATCGTGTCAAAAGACTGCGATCTCAACATCTCGCTCTGCAAACTCGAGGGTGACGACTACGTGCGCATCGCTGACCTCGGCACAAAAAGCATGACCATCCAGGCATTTGAGGAAGCCAGAGTCAGATATTCGGGCACGTTAGAAAACATAGAGCCCGGCACATACTACATTGTGTTTGAGAACGGCACAGAACTGATGTTGGCCGAAAAAGTCGAGGTTGCACCCGGTGAGGGTGACGTTCCGGGCAGCGTAGACACCATCCAAATCGACGACCTCGGTGATATGGTGATTTACGACCTCAATGGTCGCCTCGTCACCGGCCGTCCGGCCCCCGGCCTCTACATCATCAACGGCCGCAAGGCGCTCCTCCGATAAAAACATGACGACATAATGGCGGCGGGCGATCAATTCGTCCGCCGCTATTTCATTCCGGATGATAGAATGGCAGCGGCGCCTCGCCGCCGTTGGCTGAGCCAACGGCAACGGGACGCCGTAATGAGTTTTTGCAAGCCCTGATGATTACGCGGGGAGCTCGGGGAGCTGAGCGTTGGCGGCGCTGATGGGATCGAGCTTGTCCGCGATGGTGTCAAAGATTTGTTTCACATCGCCGTGACCGTTGATGTTGTGATAGATCCCTTTGCTCTCATAGTAGTCGCGCAGCGGCTGTGTCTGCTGATGATAAACATCGAGACGCTTGCGTATCGTGTCGAGGTTATCGTCCGAGCGACCTGACTGCTCGCCACGTTTGATGAGGCGGTCGACAAGTTCCTCTTCGGGGACGTCAAGACCGACGACTGCATGTAATTGTGTGCCTCTCGCATCAAACAGGCGCTTGAGAGCCTGTGCCTGCGGGATTGTGCGGGGAAAGCCATCAAAAATCACTCCTTTTGCGGCGTTGGGGTCGTTGTCAAGGATATCGGCGAGGATGTTTATCATCAGGTCATCGGGAATGAGCTGACCTTTTGAGATGTATTGGTTTGCGAGTATGCCGAGTTTTGTGCCGCGGGCAATGTGGTCGCGGAGCACTTCGCCGGTCGAGATGTGATGGAGTCCGTAGCGTTGCGTAAGATATTCGCTTTGGGTGCCCTTGCCGCTGCCGGGCGCTCCAAAAATCACTATATTGAACATTTTTAGAGTATTATTAAGCTGAGAAAGTCGTGAGTGGTGTTACTGCTTGAGGACGTAGATGTCGTTGAGGTTGCGGCCGAGGCCGTCGAGGTCAAGGCCATATCCGACAATGAATTTTGACGGTATTTCAAAGCCGACGTAGTCAGGCTTGACGTCACATTTGAGTGAGTCGGGTTTGAACAGCAACGTGGCGACTTTGAGATCGCGGGCGCCCAGCGGCTTGAGCTGGTTGAGCAGGCCGTGAATCGTAGTGCCGGTGTCGATGATGTCTTCGATCAGTATGACCGTACGGTCTTTGATGTCCTCGGTGAGGTTCATGAGAGTCTTGACTGTGCCGGTTGTCGAGGTGCCTTCATAGCTTTTGAGGCGGATAAAGGATATTTCGGCGTCGATGTCGAGGTTTCTGAACAGGTCGGTGGCAAAGAGAGCGGCACCGTTGAGGACGCAAACGAGCAGCGGAATTTGGCCTTGGCAATCGGCCTCTACCTGACGTGCTATCTGTTGGATGCGGTCGCTGATTTGTTCGCGTGTGATGTATGGCTCAAATGTGAGTCCGTTGTAAGTGACTTGAGGTTTCATCAAATGATAATTTGGGCGCGAAGTTACAAATTTTTTCGGGTTTATTTGTCACTTCGCGCCTGTTTTTTTGCTGTGACAGCCTATCTGAGCTCATTCACAGCATTCTCTAAATTTTATCAGCTCTCAATCTCATCTGCCGACGCGGCGTTGGTTGGCCACTTCGTTGGCCATGCGGACGGCACGCGTGATGTGGTCGCACACATGCTCGGAACCTACGAGTGCCTCAATGCCTGCATGTTGCAGATCGTGGCGCACGTCGGGATTGACGCCAGAGAGAACGACGTCTATTCCTTCTTTTTGAGACGATTTGATACGTGTCTCGAGGTTGTGGAGTCCGGTAGCGTCGATGAACGACACCTTGCGCATGCGGATGATACGCACCAGAGGCTTGTCGGTCATCGACGAGCGCATCATTTCGTCAAATTTCGTCGCGATGCCAAAGAAGAACGGGCCGTCAATCTCA
>CAZKYR010000066.1:0-8330 GCA_964557035.1 uncultured Bacteroides sp.
TTCATTGCCGCAGTGGTTAATCATGAGTGTACGCTCGGGTTGGGGCTTACCAAGTGTAAAGAAGTGCGCACCGGCCTGATTGAGCGTCTTCTCGATGGCAGGAATATGGCGGTTTTCAACTTGAATAACAAGTGCGGGATTCTCGGCAAACAAGATTTTGACTAAATCTGACTCTCCCATCTCCGTGAATCCGGCTGTATCGATTTCCAAACCACCGTCTGTGTTGGCAAAGCACATCTCGAGTAGTGTCGTCACCAGACCTCCGGCCGACACATCGTGTGCAGCGATGATGCGATTGTTTTTGACAAGCGACTGTACGGCATTGAATGTCTTGGCAAACAGTTCGGCATTAGTAACAGTCGGAGCATTTGCGCCAACTTTGCCAAGTGTTTGAGCGAGCGCAGAGCCGCCAAGCGCGAGTTTGTCAAATGAGAAGTCGATGTAGTAGAGGGTTGTTTTCTCTTTGTTATCTATGACGGGTGAGACCACACGGCGGATGTTGCTGACCTCGCCGGCCGCAGAAATAATTACGGTGCCGGGGGCAAAAACTTTGTCGTTGCCATATTTTTGCGTCATCGAGAGAGAGTCTTTGCCTGTGGGTATGTTGATGCCAAGGGCACAAGCAAAATCGCTGCATCGCTCGACGGCGCGATAGAGAGCTGCGTCTTCGCCCGGATTCTTACATGGCCACATCCAGTTGGCACTGAGTGAAACGCTGCGCAATCCGTCAGCCAAAGGCGCTCCGACGATGTTGGTCAGAGCTTCTGCAATGGCCATCACTGATCCCTTGGCCGAATCTATCAGGGCTACTTGCGGCGCATGGCCTATAGATGTGGCAATGCCTTTGACTCCCTGATAGTCAAGTGCCACGACACCACAGTCGCTCAGGGGAAGTTGTATGCGGCCTTGACACTGTTGGCGTGCGATGCGACCGGTCACCGAACGGTCTACTTTATTAGTGAGCCAGTCTTTGCAGGCAACGGCCTCGAGCGACAGAACATCACGTAGATATTGATCGATTGCGGCTTCACTTGTCGTGACATCTTCATATTTGTGAGTCACTGTGGTGTCGGTCATTATTGTTTTGGGCGAATTGCCAAACATGTCTGCCATCTCGAGATCGATCGGCTTTGTCCCGTTCTTATCCTCAAAGACAAATCGGTTGTCGTCAGTCGTGTCTCCCACGACATATAATGGAGCGCGCTCGCGTTGCGCTATACGTTCAACAAGCGGTATATCCTTAGCCTCTATGACCATTCCCATACGTTCCTGGCTCTCATTGCCGACAATCTCTTTCGCCGACAGTGTTTTGTCTCCGATCGGCAATTTGTCGAGCTCTATGTGACCACCGGTTGCCTCGACAAGCTCAGACAAAGCATTGAGGTGACCTCCGGCGCCATGGTCATGTATTGAAACAATCGGGTTGTTATCGCTCTCGGCAAGCGCTCTGATGACGTTTGAGACACGTTTTTGCATCTCGGGATTGGCACGTTGAACTGCATTGAGCTCGATGGCATTGGCATATTGGCCTGTCTCGACTGATGAGACAGCACCGCCTCCCATGCCGATGCGATAGTTGTCGCCACCCATGACGACCACTTTTTCTCCGGGTTTGGGTTCACCTTTGATGGCATCTTTAGCTGCGGCATAGCCTACGCCACCGGCAAGCATAATCACTTTGTCATAGGCGTACATGCGGTCGTTTTCATCATGCTCAAAGGTGAGAAGCGAGCCGCAGATCAGCGGTTGACCGAATTTGTTGCCAAAGTCAGAGGCTCCGTTTGATGCTTTGATGAGGATGTCGGCGGGTGTCTGATAGAGCCACACGCGAGGATTCATCATCAGTTCCCATCTGTGTTGTTCGCTCAGTCGGGGATAGGATGTCATGTAGACAGCTGTTCCGGCTATTGGCAATGATGCTTTGCCTCCTCCCAAGCGGTCGCGGATCTCGCCTCCCGTGCCTGTAGCAGCTCCGTTGAACGGCTCAACGGTTGTCGGGAAGTTGTGTGTCTCGGCTTTGAGCGAAATGACGGTTTCGATCGGTTTGACTGTGAAATAGTCGGGACGGTCAGGATTAACAGGGTAAAACTGGTCAACAACCGGACCTTTGACAAATGCAACGTTGTCTTTGTAGGCTGATACGAGCGTATTAGTGTTGACCTGTGACGTTTTCTTGATGAGTTTGAATAGCGAGAGGGGTTTCTCTTGCCCGTCTATAATAAATGTGCCGTTGAAGATTTTGTGTCGGCAGTGCTCAGAGTTTACTTGCGAAAAACCAAAAACCTCGCTGTCGGTCAACGGACGACCAAGCTTGCGTGCGAGTTCGCTCAAATAGTTCTCCTCATCAGCACTCAGAGCCAAGCCCTCACATTGGTTATATTCTCGGATGTCGTTAATATGAATGACCGGCTGGGGCGCGTTTGAAACAGCGAATATTTTGGAATTGAGACCGTCATAAACACGTTGTAGCATACGGTCATACACCGGCTCGCTATCGCGCGTGAGAACAAACTGTTCGATGCGGGTGATGCCGTTGATGCCCATATTTTGAGTTATTTCAACTGCATTGGTGCTCCAGGGCGTTACCATTTCTTTTCGTGGTCCTATATACTGACCCTTGAGTGAAGTGGCAGAGAGCGGTTTTGCTCCGTCGAGAAGCCAAATCAGTTTTTCTTTCTCAGATTCATCAAATTTATGGTCACTCTCAATGGCATAAACTTGAGTCGATCCCTTTTTGAAGAATGTTATCATTGCTCTATGGTATGTGAATGAATGAAGAGTTTTGATTTTTGTGCAAAGTTACGATTATTCTTTGGTTCTATCCTTATTATGATGACGATAATAATGACATGTCAACGCAACAATATTTTTGCAGTCGTGACATCATCGGTCGTGGCGGCCTTGACAATCAGGGTGCCCTTCAATCCGGACATTATATCAGTCAGGGCCAGCTGCCCCGAGCAGTACTCAGTCACATCGCGCACACAGCGACCGTCGAGCGCGAAAATCTGAATGTGAATTTCCTGAGGCTCGCGTGTGTTGATGATCAGGCTATTGTTGTCATGTCCCACAACAATATTCTCAGTTTTGTTAGGCTGATATGATGCCGTGAGGTCTTCGATGCCGCTACCGTTTATCTCCGAAATCAAGATTTTGGTGGCGTTGAGTATTAAATTTTCCTGAGTGTCGTGGAGATAGGCTATCACTTGAGTATTGTCACAATCACGGACAATTTGTGGAAGTGTGACCTCGCACGTCACTGGATAAGACTGTGACGCTCTGAATGACGTAGGGAGTTTGGAATCATTGTTTGCAAACTCGCTCTCGCCTGCGACATGCACGTTGGTAAGGTAATTGAGATCAGACGGGATGATGTCAGGCAAAAAGTAATACTGCACTTGTGTATAAGATGCTTGCGAGTTGTATTGGATGAATGTTTCATCATCAGGGTCAAAAATGCTTGTAGTGATGATGTAACCAAGTTTATACCGGCCATCGCTGTTATCGGTCGCTTTGCTCATTGTCACATCAATGTTGCATTGCAGAGTCCTGGATTGTGGCGTATAATTGCTCGATACACACTGTACAGAAGCTGTCACTTCTTTTGGAATAAGGCCGCCTTTGAATTTACTTTCCACATTTGATGAGTAATCAGCGTTGTGGTCAATAGTTATCCAGGGCACCGAGCGGTTTAAAAACAATTCGAGATACTGAGAGATGTTGGAGATTGGGAGGTCGGTGTAAGTATTGACAATGGCAAAATCATTGCGATATAATTCACGGTATTTATCCTCAAGAATTATAAAGCGGGGGGAGTCTCCGTTTTGCAGCGACAATATACCGTCCATTAGCGGTGTTGCAGCATATGAGTTTACGTGGATGTTGCCCGAGTGCAACTCTGTGTGGGTGCCATCTTTGTTCTCACCGGCGATTATGTATTTGACGTCAGAATTGAGGTCCATCGAGGTGAAGTGTAAATCATATTTGATTTTTTTGCCGGTTTCCCAAATGCCTGTCAGCTCGAGACGGTCTTTGACTACATCATCCACTACGAGCATCAGGGCGTTGAAGTCTTGACGCTTGCCGACATTGGTGATGTTGCCGCACACAGATACATTTTGCTTCAGACCGACATATGCAGGTGTAGTGTCTTCAATGTTCATCATCAGCTCGGTAGGCGATCCGATGAAAAGGTTGTCTATCGCGAGTAGATATCCGTTGGTGCTGGTACACTCAAGTGCCACCTTGACATCATGACCTTGAAAATCAGCCAACGAGACCGTACGCGTAATCCACGTGTGACTCTCGTCATTTGTCTCAAATAAAACATGTTCTTTGCTACCGTCTGATACGTCTATAACCACGACTCGATATCCTTCTTTGAATCCCGCCAACAAGCTGAGCGCCTGCCATCTCACAATAGCCAATTGTGATGTAACAGTCATTGTCGGTGTGGTCATGCGGATTGCCATTGGCTCTTCTTCGCGCGAGTGTGTCGCACAGACGGCACAAAAGCCTTGTGCGCCGACTCGTTCTATACACCATCCGCTCTCTGACCAACCATGTTTGTATAGATTCTCGACAGCTGTGATGCCGTTGAGATTTTCAAGCTTCATGCTCGGAAATCCGAACCTGAAGTCATTTTCATAATATGTCTTTGCTGTGGCAGACACGCTTGCCAACAGCGGGCAGACGATCAGCAGCTTAGTGAGACAATTTATTAGAGAGGGAAATGTCATTTTTCTTCGCTTGTCAAAAGTTTGTTTAAAGTTTGTTCCAAGTCAACCGAGTTGACACGTGAGCGTATACGCCCGCGATGTGCTATTGAGATGTTTCCTGTCTCCTCGCTGACGACGACTGCTATTGCATCAGATGCTTGTGAGATGCCCAAGGCCGACCGATGTCGCAGTCCCATTGAGCGAGGCACGTTTGTGTCATGGCTCACCGGGAGAATACACCCTGCTGACACCAAACGGTCTTTTGCGATAATCAAAGCGCCGTCGTGCAGCGGCGAGTTCTTGAAGAATATATTTTCAATCAATCGAGTATTGATGTTTGCATCAATGAGGTCGCCGGTTTTTTCGTAGTCGTCGAGAGGCACGGTCTGTTCAATGACGATAAGCGCTCCGGTCTTTGTCTTTGACATACTCATGCAGGCATATACCAACGGCATTACCCAAGGCTTGGTGTCATCGCCTTGACCGGCCTTTTTGTGATGAAAGAATGCCGAGAGAAAGTGCCATCTTTTGCGCGAACCAAGCTCGACCAAAAATCGTTTGAGCTGATCCTGAAACAAAATGACGAGGATAAGAAGGCCGATGCTCATGAATCGGTCGAGTATTGTGCCGATGAGCCGCAGCTCGAGCAACTCTGACCCAATCGCCCACACCACAATGAAGGCGAGGACGCCATAGAAAATGTTTATTGCGCCTGACTCCTTCATTATCCGGTACAGATAGTAAAGGAGTGTTGCAACAATCAGTATGTCAAATATATCTTTTATTCCCACGGTTCAAATTATAAATAGATTGGAGGTTGGGGAGTGTCGGGCGTGAGCATGCCGACAAGTTTTATCGCTTCGCAAGCTTGTTTGACATCATGGACCCTCAAGATAGACGCACCACGCTCGAGTGCAAGCGTATTGATGACAGTCGTTCCATTGAGGGCCTCGCCGGGCGTGCAGCCGAGGGCCTTGAATATCATTGATTTTCGCGAAACGCCTACTAACAATGGACAGCCCAGGCTCGTGAGCGAGGACATCGAGCCGAGAAGTTGATAATTTTGCTCGACAGTCTTACAAAAACCAAAGCCCGGGTCGACAATTACATCATTTACCCCCATGAGCGATAGTCTGTCGATTTTACCTGACAGCTCGGCTATCACTCCAGCGGTGACATCTCCTCCATAGGCATTGTAATCAGTCAAAGTTTGCATGTCAGCCGGTGTGCCGCGCATGTGCATGAGGATGTAGGGCACCCGTAGATCCGCTACGGTTTCAAACATGCGATCATCAATGTTGCCGCCCGAGATATCATTGATTATATCTGCTTTGTAGTGATTTACCGCCATTTTGGCAACCTCAGAGCGAAACGTGTCGACCGAGACAATGACGTCTTCAGAAATTCGTCTGATGACTTCAAGCCCCTGTTCAACACGCCTAAGCTCTTCGCTGACGGCGACGTCCTTGGCACCCGGACGTGATGAGTAGCCACCGACATCAATCATATCCGCGCCCTCGGCCAGCATTTCTTTGACACGTGCCTCGATCAGGATGCGGTCTTCGGTCCGCGACCCTGCATAAAAAGAGTCGGGAGTTACGTTGAGAATACCCATTACGGCCGGACGGTCAAATTCGACATGACGTCCATGTATGTTGAGCGTGAATGTGTTGAACGGTTTCATCATTGAATTGAAGGCGTGGGATCATCAAACGGTGATGTAGGTTTTCGCGACTGTGTCGTCTTTGGCTTCTTTGTTTTTGATTTCTTTGATTTCTCTTTTTTAGAATTGTCGTTCTTTGCCTGAGTCTCTTTTGAGGTAGGAGCGACTGTAGTCGTGTCAGGTATAAACATGATTCCTGCTTCAGAGGGCGAGCTTTTGCCGCAATTTCGCAGACAAACGGTGACGATTAATATAATTGTCAGTAAAGATAAGAAAATCAGCAGTCCTCTGAGTTCACGTTTATACATCGTCGGCTTTATCAGGTGTTGAATGCGCTGTCGTTCATGATGCGGCCCTCGAGAACACTGCGATGCTTGCGATAAGATTTGCTTTTGAGATATTCTTCAATAGCGGTTGCATGGTGTCGCGAGTGTAAGTCAGTGCCGAGAAAATCGATCATGTTTTTTTCGAGCAAAAACTCTGCTATCAGTTTCTCTTCTTTTCCATAATGCTCGGCAAGCGAGAGCAAATTGACCTGAAATAATGTGCCTCCCGCATGCAGACGTTCATAACGGTCTTTGTGCGCATGATAGTAGTGATAGCGTTCGGGGTGAGCCAAAATCGGCTTATAACCCTTGAGCATCAGGTTGAAGAGCATGTTGTCAAGATCCCAGGGTTCCTGCAGATAAGAGCATTCGACCAACAGATAGTTGTTTGGCATCGGCTTGATGTTGTCACACTCGAGTTGTTTGACAAAAAATTCATCAAGGCGATACTCGGCTGAGAATGAAATGTCCAGGCCGATGCCTTTTTCTTCTATAGCATTCTTGAGCCGGTTAAACGGCGGGATGATCGTGTCAGGTGTGTTCTCAAAAGTGTCTTGTGTGACGTGAGGAGTCACTATCAGTCGGTCAAGTCCCCATCTTTGCATTCGTTCGGCCAACTCGACTGATTTTTCAAGATCGGTCGACCCGTCATCAATGCCGGGCACGATGTGAGAATGGACATCTGTGTGAAAAAACAGACGGGCATCCTCTTTGTGCTTTGACCTTAAAAAATTGAACATGATTTTATCGTAGGCTACAATTTCGCACAAAGTTACAAATTTTTTAGAAGAAAATTAAAGAAATAATTCTTTAATTGAAAAATTAACTCTAAATTTGTGGGCGATAATCGAATATTAACCGTTAAATCGAACACTATATGAGTAAACGCAAATTACAAATCAGAGACTTGACACTTCGCGACGGACAACAGTCGTTGTTTGCAACTCGTCTCCCGCAGTCTGAGATCGACCGTCTTCTGCCCTACTATGAGAATGCCGGATTTTACATTATGGAAGTTTGGGGCGGCGCTGTTCCCGACTCTGTGATGCGCTATCTCGATGAGTCACCCTGGAACCGCCTCCGTTCGGTGAGCCGCGTGATGAAAGGTAAAGCGCTGCTGTCAGCACTTTCACGCGGTCGCAATCTGTTTGGCTACGTTCCCTACCCCGACTATGTCCTCGAAGGTTTCTACAAAGAGGCCATTGCAAACGGTCTCAATGTGATGCGTATTTTCGACGCGCTCAATGACATTGACAATGTCAAAGAGTCTATCAAGCTTATCAATCAGCTTGGTGGCATCGCAGACGGTGCCGTATGTTACACTGTTGACCCCAAACCGGTTGCTCAGGAAGCACCTGCTAAAAAGCCCGGCTTTTTCGGCCGTCTGTTCGGCAAGAAAGAGGAAGCACCGGTTGAGCCCGAGAAGATATTCACCGACGAATATTTTGTAGAGAAGGCAAAAGCGATGGAGGCTCTCGGAGCAAAAATGATTACCCTCAAAGATATGGCCGGACTGGTGACTCCGTTGCGCGCCGCCTCAATCATTTCAAAGCTCAAAGCAAATCTCAGTGTGCCTGTTGACTTCCATACACACTGTACTCCCGGCTATGGTCTGGCATCGTC
>CAZKYR010000067.1:0-8283 GCA_964557035.1 uncultured Bacteroides sp.
CGCAAGATTTTCATTCTTGAAAGAGGAGTTCGATTCTCCTATGGGCTACAATTAATAACAGTATAAAAATCGAACGTAAATTCAATGGCAAACCATAAGTCATCAATCAAGCGCATCCGTCAGACCGAGACTCGCCGCCTGCGCAACCGTTATGCCGCCAAGAGCGCCCGCACCGCCGTGCGTCGTCTCCGTCGCATCACTGACAAGGCTGAGGCTCAGGCTGCATTAGTTAAAATCACGTCTATGCTCGACAAGCTCGCTACAAAGAAAGTTTTCTCTAAGAATAAAGCATCTAATCTCAAGAGCAAACTTGCACGTCACATCAACAAGCTCGCTTGATAGACCACGCCTTGACGGCGTCATTGAGTAAAAATACACGACTGTGTCACCTCAGAGGTGACACAGTTTTTTTTGCACTATACCCAATTTGGTTGCGCCACGATATGAGCGCGCCGCCGTCAGCACAATAAGTCCTCAAGCAAAGGAGACCGTCTGACTAAGAAAATATCAGCCGAAGAAAATGTAGGCGGCGACGATGCCGGCAACCGAGCCGGTGATGTCGGCCAACAGGGCGTAGCTGACAGCGTAGCGCGTGCGTTTCACACCGACTGAGCCAAAATACACGGCCAGAACATAGAACATCGTGTCGGTGCTCCCCTGGATGGCCGCGCTGACACGCGACACAAAGGCGTCGGCACCGTAGGTATTCATCAGGTCGACCATCATGCCGCGCGAGCCACTGCCCGACAGCGGCTTCATCAGGGCCGTCGGGAGCGCGGCCACCCAGTCGCTGTCAATGCCCACCGCATCAAACATAGAGGTCAGGCCGTCGGTGATGACGGTCATCGCGCCTGAGGCACGAAACATGCCGATGGCGACGAGGATGGCGACCAGATAAGGGATGATGGTGACGGCAGTCTTGAAACCCTCGCGGGCGCCCTCGATGAAGGCGTCATACATATTGACACGCTTGCGCAGCCCCGCGACGATGAAGGTGATGATGACGCCGAACAACAGCAGATTGGCGATGAATCCCGACCAGAGGGTCACCTGCTCGTCGGGGAGCGAGGTGAACACCAACACGATGCCGGCAATGAAGAGCGCCATGCCGCCGAGCCATGTTAACAACACCGGGTCGAGCAGACGGATGCGCTGTTTGAGGCATAGAGCGACTATGCCGACAAAGGTGGAGATGAAGGTGGCAAGCATGATGGGCAAAAAGACGTCGGTCGGGTTGGTCGCCCCCGCCTGCACACGATACATCATGATCGAAATCGGAATGAAGCAGAGTCCCGACGCGTTGAGCACCAAAAACATGATCATCGCATCGGTGGCCGTGTCTTTTTGTTTGTTGAGCGTCTGCAGCTCTTGCATGGCCTTGAGGCCGAGCGGCGTGGCGGCATTGTCGAGGCCGAGCATATTGGCCGACACGTTCATGAAAATCGAGCCCATGGCAGGATGTCCCTTGGGGACGCCCGGAAACAAACGGCAGAAAAGCGGAGAAATCAGCCGGCCGAAAAACGCGATGACGCCGCCGCGCTCGCCGATCTTCATCAGTCCGAGCCACAGCGACAACACGCCGGTCAATCCGAGCGAAATCTCGAATGCGGTGGCTGCCGAGCTGAATGATGCGCCCATGATGTCACTCCACACCGTCAGGTCGCCCGCAAACAGGGTTTTGCACACCGCCACAACAAAGGCGATAAGAAAAAATGCGATCCAAATATAATTCAACACCATGCCTGAGACAATTTGACCGCAAACTTACTAAAAAATCAGATGACAACCTACTGTTCGCCCACAAAAACATCCAAACATGAGGCGCGAGGTTGTAAAACGCCTGATTATTTACTATCTTTGCAAAACTTTGAAACCGGCTGATGAAAAAACACAAACTCCCGCTCATACTTGGTCGCCTGCTGGTCTGCGCAATGTGCGCGGGGTGTTATTTGTGCAGTCATGGCCAACAGGCCGACCGCCGTGCACTGTATGTCGCCCTCAAAACCAATATGCTCTATGACGCGGTCGCAGTGCCCAACATCAGCGGCGAAATTTATGCCGGCCACAACATCTCGGTCGGTGTCAACTGGATGTATTCGTGGTGGAGCCGCGAAAACCGACATCGCTACTGGCGCATATATGGCGGCGACCTCAGCGTGCGCTATTGGTTTGGCAAAGCCGCCGGGGCCAAGCCTCTCACCGGCCACCATGTCGGGGTGTACGGCGGTATCTTCACATTTGACTTTGAATGGGGCGGCACAGCCTACATGGGAGGCAAGCCCGGACACAACCTGTGGGAGCGTCCGATGGTGAACGCAGGCGTCGAATATGGCTACTCGCTCCCCGTGGCGCGACACCTCAACATCGACTTCACGGTCGGCGTAGGCTATGCCGGCGGTATCGTCGAGAAATTCAAACCAATCGAGGGAACATACCTGTGGCAGTCGACATCGCGCCGCACATGGATCGGCCCGACTAAGGCCGAGGTGTCACTGGTGTGGCTGCTCGGACATGGCAATGTCAATGCAAAGAAAGGGGGTGAACGATGAGACGAGTGCTGATCCTCATCATCGCGGCGGCAGTCGTGGCGATGGCCCTGACATCGTGCGACCATCGCGAGTTTGAGTATGAACTCCCCTCAAGGCGCGTGCCGGTGGTGGTCGAATTTGACTGGATTCAGGATGCCGATGCATCGCCCGAGGGGATGACCGTATATTTCTATCGCGACGGCTCGCGCACATCACGCCCGATAACCTACGACTTCAAGGGGCGCGACGGTGGCTCTATCACGCTGATGCCCGGCACATACAGCGCCATCTGTCACAACAACGACTCAGACCTCCACGGATTTATCGGCACAGACACGTACGAAGGATTTGGCCTGCGCCTCAACGACCGGCGCACCGACGGCGACATCAACAGCGCGGCGGTGCAACGTCCCCGCGACAGCGGCGAACGCATCGCCCACTCGCCCGACTCGATGTGGGTAGCCACTGTGTCGACAATCATCATCGCCGAGTCGGACATCCCCGACTTGGCCTCGCGCACCCCGGTGACAGTGCGTTTTGAGATGCTGCCGGTGGTTCACCACTACACCTTTCATGTCACCAACCCCATCAATTTTGACAAGTCATACACAGTGCGCGCCACCCTGTCGGGCATGGCCTCGACGGTGCATCCGGGGCGCGCCATGACCGGCGAGGAGACCGTGACACACCTGTTTGAGATGTCCGCCACCCCCGACGGCAACCTGCGCGGCGAGATGCTCACATTCGGACACTGCAGCTCAAAACCCGCCGGCACACGTGCCGATGACGACGACAAGCCACACACGCTCTCAATATTTGCCAACCGTGCCGACGGCAGCCAATGGGTGTCGGTGCACGATGTCACCGACCAGATACACTCATCGCCCGTAGCCGACTGTGTCATCAGGCTCGACTCGATTGCCTTCCCCGCCGCGCAAGGAGGCGGAGGCATCAGCCCCTCGGTGGGAGGATGGACAGGCGACCGCGAGGTGATAGGCATGTAAAAAACTGATTTTTTTAATTCATCACTTATATTAACCATTAAACCAAAGCAACATGAAAAAGTTAATGTTTATTGCAGGCATCGCAGCAATGACACTTGCATCGTGCTCGCAAGAGGAAGTGTTGAGCATCAACCCAAACACCAACGGTGAGAAGGTGATCTCATTCCGTGCCCGCACCCCGAACGCTTCACGTTCGGTTGAGTTCTCGACCGAAAATCTCAATGACTTCATGGTCTATGGCTGGCTCGGATGGCCCGATGAGGCTTTCGAGGCCGGTGAAGATTTGACAGCATTCTTCAATGGCGGCACACCCGTCAAATTCACCCGCGGCGAGGATGGTGTCTTTACATCAGCTACCCCCTACTACTACCCCGGCGACCACAACTCGGTGCTCTATTTCACCGCCTTCGCACCCTCGACCCTCACACCGACCGCCACACCCTACGGCGGCTTTAAGATTGACTACACCGTCAAGGATGACATCGCCGAGCAAGAGGACATCATCTGCGCCGAGGGCATCTATGAATCTTCGGCAGCCGAGACCGACGGCGACATGGAGTTTGATTTCAAGCACGCGTTGACAAAGGTTTATGTCTCTGAGTTGCGCAACAGTAATGCCGAGTTTAAAATCGAGGTTGTCGGCGTGAAATTCGGCAACATCGACATGTCGGGCGAAATGTACTACTGCGGTGAAAAAACACTCGACCGCGACAGCGACTCTCAAAACGAAGTATTCAACGAGGATGGCTTCATCGCTGACGGAGACGGTCGCATACTATGGAAACCGGCCGGCGAGCAGACAGGTGAGGTAGAATACATCTTTGACACCCCCATCGTTCTTGACAGCACCAACACATCGGCTCAAGTGATGAGCGGTGACGACGCCGGCAAGACCACCAATAAAGAGGCTTTCATGATGATCCCGCAGCAGTTGAAGGCTGAGGTTGAGGACGGCACCATCAAATCGTTTAACAACGAGGACTCATACATCGCCTTCCTGATCCGCATCACCAGCGTCACCAACAACCGCGTCATCTATCCGTTTGCCGACGGCGTCACCAACATCTCACAAGAGGTTGACGGCGTGACCTACGCATGGGCCGCATTCCCCGTGGCATCGCTGTGGGTACCCGGCCTGTATGTCGACTATCTCGTAGACTTTAGCAAAGGTGCGGGCTATGTAGCACCCGGGGCTGAGGAGTATGAGCTGCGCCCCATCATCGGCGGCGAGGTTAAATTTACTGCAAACGTCTTTGATTGGAACGCCGGTGCCAACACCACCATCGAGCACGACAAAGAGATCACTGTCGACGTCACCGACATCGACGACAGCGAGCTGTTTGACTAATCACCGACAGGGAGCGACCGCTCCTTGGAACAATATTGAGACTGGCGTTGCGCATGCAACGTCAGTCTCTCTCTTTTTTTTGCGCGTTTGCTTATTTGTTCGGCAAAAATTTTACATTTTTTTACAAAAAGAACTCTCTATTAAAAAATATAACTAACTTTGCATTCATTCACACACAAAGACACACCGAGTATAACACAAATCTAAAATATTTATGGCAACAAACATCAAATGGCAACATGCCGTCACGGCAGCACTCATCGCAGCCGCCGGCACGATGTCTTCGTGTATTGATGACGCGTATGATTTGAGCGACATCGACAAGACAGTACAAGTGCAGGTGAAGGACCTGGTTCTTCCCATCAATCTCGATGCTATCACACTCGACAACGTGCTCGACCTCGACGATGAGAGTGTAATCAAGGATGTCAACGGCGAATATGCCATCGTCAAGACCGGCACCATCAGCTCGGAGGATGTCAAGATCGACATCGTCACCGTTCACCCCTCAAGCATCAAGACCAGCCGCACCGAAATCTTTAAATATGACGGAGAGGATGTCGCCTTGCCCGACATCGAGATCGGCACACGCGTCGACTCGTATGAGATCACCGATGCGACCTCAGACTTTGAGTTTCACAAAGATGATGTCGACCCGGCCATCAAACGTCTCGACCAACTCACCGTCGATTGGTCGATCAGCGTCACCGTGTCGGTCGAGGACCCGCATGACACATTTACAAAATTAGCATTCAAGGACCTGGTGGTCAAGCTCCCCAAAGGTTTGACGACGCCCGGATATGACAACCGCGACGGCCTTGTCACGGTGGCCGACTTTGAGCTCACCCCCGGTGTCAAGACCCACACCATCAGCATCCCCGTCACCGCCATCGACCTCAAGAAAATGGATGCCGGCCAATTCACCTTCACCCCCGGCCGCGACAAAGAGCCGGGCGTCTTTGATTTCAAAGGCGTAGCGGGCGTATACAGCGGATACCTCATCACCACATCGGCCGCTACCATCGCCAACGTGCCTCAGAGTGTGTGGCTCAACAACAAACCGGTGCTGAGCGACATGGTCATCAAACGCTTCACCGGCATGATCGACTATATCCTCGATGACTTCAAGGCACCCTCGATCACACTCGACGACCTGCCCGACGTGCTCAACGGCCCCGAGACCAACATCGTGCTGACAAACCCGCAGCTCTATGTGGCTCTCAACAACCCCATGGCCGCTTACAGCGTCAGCGCGGACACCGGTTTGACCCTCAAGCCCGTGCGCGACGGCAAGACCGACGGCGAATATTCGCTCAACCCGGGTCAGCTCATCAATATCGGCTTTAACAAAGGCGTTGACGGACCATACTACATCTGCATGTCGCCCGAGAAACCCGACAACTACTATCCGGGCTATGAGGGAGCCGAGCATGTAGGCTACTCTTCGCTGAGCAACGTGCTGTCAGGCGCCGGCCTCCCCCAACAGATAGACGTGACCTTTGACAACCCCGGCATCCACAACGCCGAGGTACGCGACTTTGAGCTTGGCGTGAGCCTGGGCAAAGCAGAGGGTAACTACACCGTCTATGCCCCCTTGGCGCTCGACACCAACTCGCGCGTCGTCTATGTTGACACCGTTGACGGATGGGCCGACGACACTCTCGACAAACTCACCATCACAAAGCTCAACGTCACCGCCACAATGACCAATGACATGCCGTTTGACCTCGTCATCGACGGCTATCCCATCGATGTCGACGGGCGCCAGTGCAGAGACGCCGAGGGCAATCCTGTCAAATTCGAGGGAGTCACCGTCAAAGGCAACACCACAGCCGACATTGACATGTACACCACCGGCGCTGTCACCAAGCTCGACGGCATCCACTTCACCGCACGTGCGACTGTCGTGTCAGAGAGCTCGCTCAAGCCGGCCACCAACCTCAAACTCAACAACCTGCGCGTGAAAGTGTCAGGACACTATGACGACGAACTCTAATCACTCACACACAATCATCACAGACCAATGAAAATCAACAACATATTGCGTGCGGGTGTGACCGCCGCCATCATTGCCGCCGCTGCCGGGGCATCGGCTCAAAACCTGCAGTCAGGTTACTTTGATGACAACTACATGTATCGCTACCAGTCTAACCCGGCCTTTGGCAACGACAAAAACTTTGTGGCAATGCCCGCCCTCGGCAACCTCAACATCGCCACCAACGGAACAATCGGCGTCAGCCATCTGCTCTACAACGTCGACGGACGCACCACTACGTTCCTCAACCCCGAGGTCGATGCCGCCACATTCATGAAGGGGCTCAAGGATAAGAACCGCATCGGCGTCAACCTGCGCGAAACCATCCTCGCCGGCGGCTGGAATGCCTGGGGCGGCTACAACACCATCACCATCGGCGCCCGCGCCGACGCGGGTGTATATCTCCCCAAAGACCTCCTCAGACTCGCCAAAGAGGGCGTGATGAACTCGTCGTACAACATCGGCAACACCGGCGCACACGCGCAGGCCTGGGCCGAGATCGCGCTGGGACATTCGCGTCAGATCACATCGCAATGGCGTGTGGGCGGTACGCTCAAATTCCTCATCGGCGCGGGCAACATCGACGCACAGTTCCACAGCGCCGACCTCACCTTGGGTGAAAACGACTGGACAGCCGAGGTAGACGCCGAGATACAGGCCAGCGTCAAAAACTTCAGATACGAGACCGACTACAACAAACACACCGAGCGCGACTATGTGTCGGGCGCAAAACTCGACAGCTTCGGCCTCAACGGCTTTGGCGTGGCCCTCGACCTCGGCGCCGTCTACACCTGGAACGCCGACTGGGAGTTCTCGGCCTCGCTGCTCGACCTGGGCTTCATCCACTGGGGCAACAACATGCTCGCCACCACCAACGGCCTGCAGACAGTCAACACCGACCTCTACACATTCAACGTCGATGACGACACCTCGTTTGACAAATTCAAAGACGACGTGTCGATGCTCTATCAGCTCGAGGATGCAGGCGACAAAGGGGGCCGCACCACCGGTCTGGGCGCGACGATGAACCTGGGAGCGCAGTATGTATTTCCCTACTACCGCAACCTCAAGTTCGGCTTCACCAACACCACACGCATCCAGGGCGACTACTCATGGACCGACTTTCGCCTGAGCGCAAACGTTGAACCGGTCAAATGCTTCTCGGCCGGCATCAACCTCGGCGTAGGCACATTCGGCGCATCGTTCGGCTGGATCCTGAACTACCGCACCACCGGCTTCAACCTATTCCTCGCCAGCGACCGCACCCCGGGCAAACTCGCCAAGCAGGGTGTGCCCCTCAACTCAAATCTCAACTTCAACATGGGCATCACATTCCCCTTCTGATCGTCCGACAATAGCACAATACGG
>CAZKYR010000068.1:0-8247 GCA_964557035.1 uncultured Bacteroides sp.
ATGTCTCAGAGGGGACGCCGACAATGCGCACCGTCAATGTCAACACGTGGGTCACCGACTCGGGCTATCTGCGCTACCACATCACCACCCCCCTGTGGCTGGCATTTGAAGAGGGGGAGAATCCTCACTGGACATTTCCCGACACACTGGTGCTCAAACGGTTTGACAACAACGGCAAGCATGATGCATCATTTAGATGCGACTCGGCCTACTATCAGAGCAACAACCGTCTGTGGCGATTTGACGGGCATGTGCGCATGACCAATGTCAACGGCGACCGCTTTCTCACCGAACAGATTTTTTGGGACCAGACACGCCACAAACTCTACAGCGACTCATTTATCCACATCGAGACGCCCGAGCGCGTCCTCGAGGGGTATGGCTTTGAGTCAAACGAACAGATAACCACCTACACCATTCGCCGACCCTCGGGCATCTTTCCCGTGGGCGACCTCGGGCGCGGCGACTCGGTGCACACCTCACGTCCGCGCCCATACGCCGGTCAACGTGCCGACTAAGCAAAACAACATACTATGAACGATACCGAACTGTTTTGGCTACTACTCTCGCTCCTGACGCTCATCCTCTCAGCGGTTTTCTCAGGCTGTGAGATCGCCTATGTCTCGTCCGAGCGCGTGCGCACCGAGCTCGATGTCAAAAAAGGAGGCCTCACCGGGCGCATCCTCAACCTGTTCTACAGCAACTCAGAGATGTTCATCTCCACCATCCTCGTGGGCAACAACATCATGCTTGTCGTCTACGGCATGGGGGCAGCCGCTTTGCTCGAGCCATGGCTCGCCAAGTCGATTCACAACGACGCCCTGGTGCTGGTGTGTCAGACACTCCTCTCGACGATGATCATACTCTTGGCCGGCGAGTTCATCCCAAAATCGATTTTCCGCATCAGTCCCAACCGCTCGGTGCGCATCCTCGCCCTGCCGATGTCGCTCTTCTACATCATCCTCTATCCCATCTCAAAGCTCACGACCGGCCTCAGCCGCCTGTTGATGCGCCTCGCCGGCGTCAAAGACACCTCGGTGACACTGTTGGGAGACATCAGCGAGGGCGACCTCAACAACTATCTCGAACGCACCCTCGAATCGACCGAGAACAAAGACCGTGAGATAGAGCATGAGGTCAAATTTTTTCACAACGCCCTCGACTTCTCGACCATCCACCTGCGTGACTGCATGATACCCCGCAACGAGCTGGTGGCAGTCAACATCGACACCGTCACCCGCGAAGAGCTGTCACACCTGTTCACAAGCACCGGACGCTCAAAAATCATCGTCTATCGCGAGGACATCGACTCGGTGCTCGGCTATATCCATGTCAGCGAGCTGTTTGAGCCCGACAAAGATTGGCGCGACAATCTCAAGCCCGTCCTCTATGCCCCCGAGACACTGTTAGCAAGCACCATGATGCGCCGCCTCCTCACCGAGAAACGCTCATTGGCCATCGTCATCGACGAATTTGGCGGCACCGCCGGCATGGTGACACTCGAAGACCTCGTCGAGGAGATTTTTGGCGACATCCAGGACGAGCACGACCGCTCGGGCCTCATCTCGCGCAAGATAGCCGACAACCTCTACGAGTTTTCGGGCCGCGTCGAGATCGAAGCCATCAACGACACCTACCATCTCGGCATCCCCGAGGACGATGAGTATCAGACACTTGCCGGATACATCCTGCACTCGACAGGCTGCATACCCGAGGTCGGCGAAGTCATCGAGTTGGGCAACCTGTCGATCGAAGTCATCTCAAAAACCGCCGCCCGCCTCGAACTCCTCCGCATCTGCGTCAACCCCACCGACCAATAACCCCGCCATACGATACAACCGGATGCCGTAGGGACATGGCTCGTGAGGCGGGGAGTCCCCGCCGCCATTATGCCATCGAGGGCGTTGCAGTGGACGACAACCTTAAGGTCTTTAAGGTCTTTAAGGTCCTTAATGACTATAATGACTTTAATGTCTTTAATGTCTTTAAGTCTTTCTTGCCGCTAAAACCATTAAGGATAATATCTTGTTTGTTAGACATTATACCTGCGAGGCGGGGGTGTCGTCGGAGGATGGCGCTGACGCGTCAGAGGATGAGGCGGGAGCGCCGGTCTTGCCGGCGTTGGGGTCTTTGAACAGGCCGGTGAGATAGCGCTCGTTGATCGACTGCATGAGTGCCCAGAAGTTGGGGACAAACAGTGTGCCGATGATGGCATTGAGCGCCATGCCGAATACGACGGCCGTACCGAGCTCGATGCGCGAGTTGGCACCGGCTCCGGTGGCGAACATCATCGGCATCACACCGAACACAAACGCCAGTGCGGTCATCATGATGGGCCTGAACCTGATGACGCCCGCATCATGTGCGGCCTGCTTGATCGACACACCGGTCTTGCGGAAGTCCATGGCGTACTCGACTATCAAAATGGCATTCTTGGCCGACATACCCAACAGCAAGATCAGGCCGATCTGCGTGTAGATGCTGATGCTCTGCGACATCACGATGCACCCGAGCACCGTGCCGAGTATGGCGATAGGCATGCTGAGCACGACCGCAATCGGGTCGGTCCAGCTCTCATACTGCGCCGCGAGCACAAAGATGGTCATGATGATGGCGAAGATGAAGACAAAGCTGATGGTCGTGCCGGCCTGTGTCTCCTGATAGGCTATGCCGCTCCAGGCGTATGAGAAGTTGTCGCCCACAGCCTTTTGCACTATCTCTTCCATAGCGGCTATACCCTCGGCCGAGCTGACTCCGTCGGCCGGCGTAGCGGTGAGCGATGCGGTCGAGTACATGTTATAGCGATCGACCGACGACTGGCCGTCAACAGGCACGACAGTCGCGAATGCCGAGAAGGGCACCATCCCTCCGTCGGGCGACTTGACGGCGAGCGCAAGCACATCCTGCGGGTTGGTGCGTGCGGCTCCGTCTGCCTGGATGTTCACCTCAAATGCCCGACCGAACTCATCAAAATCGTTGACATACGAGCCACCCATATAGTCTGACAGGGCGCTGTTGACAGCGTCGAGCGTCAGTCCGAGCTGTTTGATGCGGTCGCGGTCAAACTTCACCTGATACTGCTTCACTGCGCCCTCATACATCGATGTGACCGATGCGATGCGCGGGTCGCGGGCAGCCTCATCCTCGATCGAGGTGATGGCCTGCTTGAGTGCCGACGCCCCGAGGCTGTTGATGTCGAGCAGCTGCATCTGCAGTCCTGACGACATACCCAAACCGGGTATCGCAGGCGGATTGAGCGAAAATATCTGAGCCTCCTCGATCGTGGCTCCCACCGAGTCGGCGTATGCAATGACATTGTCTATCGACCCGGCACGGCCGCGCTCTTTCCACGGCTTGAGCACCACCATGATGCCGCCCATATTTGAGGTGTTGCCACCTCCCATGAACGAACGCCCGGTCACCGACATGACATCAGACACGTATGGATTTTTTTGCAGCTCGTCGGCCATGTGGTCGACAACCTCGGATGTACGCGACAGCGACGCGCCCGTAGGCAGCTGTATCGAGGTCATGAAATAGCCCATATCCTCTTGCGGGATGTAGCTCGTCGGCCACTTCAAGAAACCGTACACGCCGGCTCCCGCCAAGCACAGGAATATCAGCATCGCCACAAGCGGATGCTTGAGCATGCGGTCAACAATCTTTGAGTAAGTGTTGAGCACCCATTGGAAAGCCTTGTTGAACCAAACGTAGATGAAGAATTTTGACGGCTTGCGCGGCGTCAGGAACAGCGCGCAGAGCGCAGGCGTGAGTGTCAGGGCATTGAACCCCGAGAATGCTGTCGACACGGCGATGGTGAGCGCAAACTGTTTGTAGAGCTGGCCGGTGATGCCCGAGATGAACGCCGTCGGGATGAATACCGACAGCAACACCAGCACCTCGCCGACGACAGGGCCCGTCAGCTCTTTCATCGCCTTGATCGCCGCTGCTTTGCGCGAGATGTCTCCCCTGTCTACCAGACGGCTGCAATCCTCCACGACCACAATCGCATCATCGACCACAATGGCGATCGCGAGCACCATGCCGAAGAGTGACAGCGTGTTGAGCGAGAATCCGATCGCCTTCATCACCGCCAAGGTCGCTATCAACGACACCGGGATGGTGATCATCGGAATGACGACCGCACGCCAGTTTTGCAAAAATATCAAGATCACCAACAGCACTATCAGCGATGTCTCAAGGAATGTCGTGACCACATCGTCGAGCGACTCGCGCACATAGTCGGTCGAGTTCTCGACCACGCGATAGCTCACTCCGTCGGGGAAGTATTCGGCCAGTCGGTCCATCTCGGCGATAGCGCCGTTGGCCACGTCGAGAGCATTGGCACCGGGGAGCTGCTCGATGCCGATGAGTGCCGTCTCCTTGCCGTTGAGCTTTGAGGTGCCCGAGTATGAGCTGCTGCCAAGCTCCACGCGCGCCACGTCGCGCAGCCTCAGCATACCGTTCTCATCGCTGCGGATGACGATGTTGGAGAACTGCTCGGGGGTTGACAGACGCCCTTTGGTAGTGAGGGTGAATGCAAACTCAGAGTCGGTGTCGGGAGGATTGCCGACCGAGCCGGCACCTACTTCCATGTTTTGCGACTCGATGGCCTGCCTGACGTCATCGGTCGATATCTGACGCGCACGCATCAGCTCGGGGTCGAGCCATACACGCATACTGTACTCGCCTCCGCCAAACGCACCCACGCCGCCGACACCTTTCACTCGCGAGAGAGGATCGGTGATGTGCAGCTGGGCGTAGCTTGTCAGGTAGAGCGCGTCATAGCGGTCGCTGTCGCCATCGAGTGCCAAAAACAGCACATTGTTGCTCGACTGCTTGCTCACGCTGATGCCCTGTTGCTTGACCTGTGACGGCAGCGTGGCGTCGGCGTATGAGATGCGGTTCTGCACCTCGACAGCCGCCTCGTCTACGTCGGTGCCGTTCTCAAACGTGATGGTGAGGTTGTAGCTGCCGTCTGAGCCTGATGTCGAACTCATGTAGAGCATGCCGCTCACACCGTTGACCTGCTCCTCGATGGGCACGCCGACAGCCTGTGCGACAGTCTTGGCGTCAGCGCCCGGATAAGTTGCGCTGACCATCACCGTCGGCGGCGTGATGTCGGGATACTGCGACACAGGGAGCTTGCTGTAGCAGAGCACACCGGCAAAAATCATCACCAATGCGATGACGGTCGCAAAAATCGGACGATTGATAAAGAATCTCGAGAACATGGCGCAGCGGTTATTTGGTTAATACGGGTTTGATGGTCTGGCCGTTGCGCACCTTGAGCAACGCTTTGGTAACATACTTTTCTCCCGGCGTGATGCCTGAGGTGATGATGCGCAGCGAGTCTTGGTAGATGTCGCCGACCTCAACCGGCGTCTGTGTCACCTTGTTGTCGTCACCGACAGTGTAGAGATAGTAGCCGAGCTGATCAGAGCCGAGCGAGGCATCCTTGACCAGGATGGCGTGAGGCGAAACGCCATACGGGAGAGACACCGACACATACATGCCGTTTTTCAGCTCGTTGTCGCGATTGGTGAGGGTGCCGATCAGCTGCACCGTCGCCGTTGTCTCATCCACGCTGGGCGAGACATAGTAGAGGTTGGTGAAGTAATCGTTTTTGAGCTTGTTGCGGAATGTGAGCGGCACGTTGCGATATAGCGAGTCGCTGATGCCGCCGGTCTTGGCGATTAGCGACTCGTATTCGCTGTCGCTCAGCGAGAATGTAGCCTGCAGGTTGGTGTTGTCATAGATCGTGGTGAGCGTCACGGCCGCTCCCTCGCCTCCAATGTAGTTGCCGGGGTCGACCAAACTCTCAGAGATATATCCCGACATGGGGGCAGTGACCGTGCAGTAGCCGAGATTTTGACGTGCCGTCGACAGCGATGCCTGTGCTTCTTTGATGGCGGCTTGAGCCTGCAGCATGTTGCTCTCGGCCTGCTCGACCTGCATCTTGCTGACCGCATCAGCCTCGAGTGCGCGACGCATCGCCGCCAACTGCGTGGTGTAGTAGTCAAACTGGCTGCGGGCCGATGCGAGCGAGGCCTCGGCGCGCTCGACCTCGTTGCTATAGGTCGTCGACTCGATGGTGTAGAGGGTCTGCCCCTTGGTGACATAGTCGCCGCCGGTGAAATTTTGCGTCAGGATCTTGCCGTTGACACGCCCCACAACGGCAACCTCATTGGCCGAATTGATGATGCCCGGGAGCGACTTGTAGAGCACCACCGAGTCGGTGGTAGCCTCTGCAACCTGCACCTCGGCAGGCGCCGAGCTGTCAGCAGAGTTGTTTTTATTTTTTGAACATGCAGTGAGAAGGATGCAAAGCGATGTCACCGTCAGAGGGAGCATGCGGCCGACAAAATATTTTTTCATGACTGTGTCGTTTTATTGATTATTGTTCAGACCTCCGCCGAGAGCCTTGTAGATAGCGACCTGAGCCGAATACACATTGCCGTTCGCGGCTGCGAGAGAATTTTGATTTTCGAGAAAAGTGAGTTGTGAGTTGATGACGTTGATAAAGTCTGAGAGGCCGTCGCGATAGAGCCCGACAGCAAGGTTGTAGCTGCGTTCGCTCTCCTCAACCACACTCTTGAGCATCTTGACGCGGTCAATCGCGGCATTGTAGTTGCTGACCGCATTCTCCACCTCCTCAACTGCCGTGAGCAACGTCATGTTGTATTCTTCGGTGGCCGCCTCAAGCTGCAGCCGCGCCTCGGCGACAGCATTGCTGCGTGCAAATCCGTCAAAAACGGTCCATGAGAGCGTGGGTGCTATCGAATACTCGAGGCTATGTGCGCCAAACAGGTCGCCCGCCTTGTGCGCTGACGTGCCGATGCTGCCCGTGAGCGAGAGGACGGGTAAAAAATCTTTTTTGGCGACACCGACCTGGGCGGCATACTGTGCCAGCTGCATCTCAGCCTCGACCACATCCGGCCGGCGGCGCAGCAGTTCGACAGGCATCGACGGCGTCAAAAGAGGAGGCGCCGGGGGGAGAGTCTGAGCATTCAGGAGCTCGGGAACAAGTTCGGCCGGATAGACTCCCGTGAGAACCGCGATCGAGTTGGCTGTCGTGCGTATCGATGATTCGAGTGCCGGCAGGGAGGCTTGTGTTGTGTAGAGCACGGTTTTAGCCTGCGACACCTCGAGCGCGTTGGCCAACCCGGCCTCGAGACGCGCCTCGGTCATCTTGACCACCTTCTCTTGCGAGGCGATGTGGTCGACAGCCACACGATACTGCTCCTGACAGGTGCGCAACTCAAAATATGCCGACGCCACATCGGCGCAAAGCGACACGATCACGCCGTCATACTCGGCACGGCTCACACCGACACCGGCTTTGGCGGCCTTTGTCTTGGCGGCCACACGGCCAAAAACATCAATCTCCCAGTTGACGGTCGCCCCGACATTAAAATAGCTGTCGGTGTGCGAACCGGCGACAGGCGACGACACAGCTCCGGCCGTCATGGAACGGTTCCAACCGGCCGAGACATCAAGCGAAGGATAGAGGGCGGCACGCGCCGACGCGATTTGCCGCCTGGCGACCTCGATGCGTTTCATCGCCGCCGAGGCATTGTAGTTGTTGGCCTCGGCAAGCGCAATGAGCCGGCTGAGAGTCGTGTCGCCATACTGTGTCCACCATGAGTCATCCGTGGGAGATGTCTGCACATATTCGGGCATATATTGCCATCGTTCGGGCAGCTCAATCGTCTGAGCCTCAGATGACAGCGCCGACAGAGACAACAGCGTGGCTGTCAACGGCAAAATGTGATGTAATTTCATGTTTGTCTGCGTATTTTTAATAATATATACGCAAAATCACCCCAAAAAGTTCACATTATGCAGGCCAAATCAGGGCTATCAGAGCGATGGCAAGTCGAGCGTGTTGCGCAAGATTGCGACAGCCGCCGAGACAGTGGGCACATCGGCGACGACAAAGCTGCGACGCCCGTTATTCTCGCGGATGCGGGTGCGTCGCGGATTCTGTTGCAAGAAGTTGAGCAGACGTCCGAACATCGGTGACTGATAGTAAGCCTGGTTGCTCTCATCCACAAAGTACAGGTACATCTGACCCTGTTTGAGCACCACTTTTTCGATGCCGAGGCGACGGGCAAGACGGCGCAGACGCGGCACGAGCAACAATTCTTCGGTCACGGGCGGTATAGGGCCAAACCGGTCGCGCAGATTGTCGCGGAACGCGTCGAGGTCGCGCTCGAGCTCGATGTTGTCGAGCTGCTGATAGAG
>CAZKYR010000069.1:0-8140 GCA_964557035.1 uncultured Bacteroides sp.
CCCTCTGCTTGTAAGGCAGACGCTCTGAACCAGCTGAGCTAAGCGCCCTGTTCTTCCTGAAAAGCGATGCAAAGGTACGAGGTTTTTTTGAACTGACAAAATTTTTGGTGAATTTTTTTGAAAAAAGTTGTAAAAAAATTTTGGTGACAGTGTTGAAGTTGTCTGCAATATTCGCAAATTGCTTATTATTCAATAAGTTATAAATATTTCTTGGTGGTTGTATGATAATTTATTAGCTATCAATGGGTTAGATAATATTGACGGATAACAAGCGTATAGTAGCCTAAAATTTCGTAACTTTGCGGTATTGAAAATGAGATGTGGCCTGCGGGCTGCTAAATGTGCATTTTAAAAGGATTTATATGATTTTGTCTGAATTGACGGCTATATCGCCTGTTGACGGTCGCTATCGACCGAAGTGTGAGCGCTTGGATGAGTATTTCTCGGAGTATGCTTTGATACGCTATCGTGTGCGTGTGGAGGTTGAATATTTTATTGCGCTGTGTGAGTTGCCTCTGCCGCAGCTGGTAAGCTTCCCGACCGATAAGTTTGAGGCTCTCCGTGAGATTTATCGCGGGTTTAGCGTCGATGATGCTGAGCGTGTGAAGTCGATTGAGTCGGTGACTAATCATGATGTGAAGGCTGTCGAATACTTTTTGAAGGAGTGTTTTGACGCGCTGGGAATTGGTGAGTATAAGGAGTTTATCCATTTTGGATTGACGTCGCAGGATATTAACAATACGGCTGTGCCGATGTCTATCAGTGAGGCTGTCAAAGAGGTGTATCGTCCGATGTTGGCTAAACTTATCGACCGTCTTGAGGGGATGGCTAATGAGTGGCGTGAGCTGCCGATGTTGGCTAAGACTCATGGTCAGCCGGCGTCTCCTACGCGTCTGGGTAAGGAGATCATGGTTTATGTCTATCGTTTGAGATCTCAGGTTGAGTTGCTTGATGGGGTGCCGGTGAGCGGTAAGTTTGGCGGTGCGACGGGTAATTTCAATGCTCATCTGACGGCTTTTCCGGAGATTGACTGGCGTGAGTTTGGCAATCGTTTATTGAGCGAGAAGCTCGGTATCAAGCGTGAGGAGTGGACGACTCAGATCTCTAACTATGACAATATGGCGGCGTTGTTTGACGCGATGCGTCGTATAAATACGATTGTTCTGGATTTGGATCGGGATATGTGGATGTATATCTCGATGGATTATTTCAAGCAACGTATCAAGGCGGGTGAGGTTGGCTCGTCGGCTATGCCTCATAAGGTTAACCCGATTGATTTTGAGAATTCGGAGGGCAATCTCGGTATGGCAAACGCGGTTTTGGGCCATTTGGCGATGAAGTTGCCGGTGTCGCGTCTGCAGCGTGATTTGACTGATTCGACGGTTTTGCGTAATGTGGGTGTGCCGATGGCTCATTCGTTGATTGCGTTTGCGAGCACGTTGAAGGGTCTTGACAAGCTGCTGTTGAATGTCGATGCGGTGAACGCTGATCTTGACCGTATGTGGAGCGTCGTGGCTGAGGGCATTCAGACGATTTTGCGTCGTGAGGGGTATCCTAATCCTTATGAGACGCTCAAGCAGCTGACGCGTACGAATGAGAAGGTGACGGCCGAGAGTATAGCTGTGTTTATCGATGGCCTTGATGTGGAGGAGAGTGTGAAGGATGAGTTGCGTCGTCTGTCGCCTCACAGCTATACGGGCTATTGATTGTATAATTGACTGATGGAGTGCCGGGGGTGTGCCCTACTCTATCTTGGATTAGTGAAGTCTATGAACCGGATTTTTTTGTTAATTGTGTTGGCTGCGGCTGTTTTGTCGAGCTGCAAGACGACGGAGGCTAACTATAAGCGAGCGTATGAGCTTGCGGTGAAAGACAAGGATGATGCTGACCCTGTGGCTAATACGATTTATGATGCTATCAGGCGTGAGGCGTTGCCGGCTGCTGTGATTACGGCTGAAGGTGACACGTTGCGTTATAAGTCTGAGCACCTGACAGTAACGGTGGATCAGGGGCTTGACCGGGTGCCGGTGATGAAGCGCTACTGTGTTGTCGCGGGCCAGTTCAAGCAGCAGTTTAATGCCAAGGCGATGGCTAAGCGTCTGCGCGACTTAGGGTATGAGTCGGCGTTTGTGATACAGACTGCCGAACCGTTGTACTATGTGGTGGCAGTGACGACTGACAGTCCGTCGGAAGCATCTGAGGCTGAACGCGCTTTGGCTAAAGATGAAGTGTTGGCGCTGCGTGCGCCGTGTCCGCTGATTGTCAGGCCAATCGGTCTTTGATTTTGTCGAAGTGGAGGATCAGGGGTGGGGTGCCGAACTTGCGTTGCTAATTTTGCAGCGTGAAAGCTCCCCACTAATCTTTCACTACCTCCCTATCCCGAATTATTTATCCTTAAAATGAAAAACTTGGTGTTATGAAAATGTTGAGTAGAAAAATCGCTTCGCCTAAGGGTGAAATTGTGTTATATGAGATTGTCAACGGTCGTGGCTCGCGTGTTGTTTTGTCGAGTCTTGGAGCGGGGATAATATCAATCAGCGTCCCGGATCGTGCGGGTGTGACGGCCGATGTGTTGTTAGGTTACGGTGATCCGCTTGACTATATCGGCGATGGTCCGTGCGCGGGTAAGATTCTCGGTCGTTATGCCAACCGCATTGCCGGTGGCAAGTTTGAGCTTGACGGTGAGGTGTATCATCTGCCTGTCAATCTGCCACCAAATACGTTGCACGGTGGTGCAGACGGGTTTCAAAACCGCAATTGGACGAGTCGTGCTGACGGAGATGATTGTGTGATTTTTGAACTTGTAAGTGCCGACGGCGATGCGGGATTCCCTGGTGAGCTGCATGTAAAGGTGACATATCGCTGGAGCGAGGATGACGAGTTGTCGATTGCGATGGAGGCTACGACCGACAAGTCTACGGTGCTTAACATGAGCAATCATGCTTATTTCAATCTCGGAGGTCAGTCGTCGGGTACGGGGTTGAATCAGATGCTTTGGTTGGGATGCTCGCGATGGCTGCCGACTGATGAGACGCTTGTGCCGACGGGCGAGATGTTGCCGGTGAAGGATACACCGATGGATTTCACTGTTCCCAAAACTGTAGGCCGTGACATCAAGGCCGATTTCAAGGCCCTCGAATATGGCAAAGGATATGACAATTGCTGGGTAGTTGACGGCTATGAGCCCGGGAAGATGCAGACTGTCGCCAGGATGTATGACCCTGTGAGCGGTCGCATGGTAGTCGTTGAGAGCGACCAACCGGCGGTGCAGATGTACAGCGGCAATTGGCTCGATGGTGCACCCAAGGGATCGGGCGAGTATGAGTATCACGATTATGACGCGGTGGCGATCGAGTGTCAGGACATGCCTGATGCACCCAATCACAAGGAGTTCCCGAGCACGGTTTTGAGACCCGGTGAGCGCTACAGCCGCCATATCGTGTTTAAATTCACAGTCGGTGACGGTTTATAAACCGGCTTTGAAGGTGCACGATAAATTAATGTCAGGCGATTATTTTTTTGACAAAAATTTTTGTATCTTTGCCATCCGAAAACAATCTTAAAGCTATATCGATGAAAAAAACAGTCGTATCATTACTAACACTTGCTACAATGACAGTTGCACAAGCGGAGAACCCGTTCTTCAAGCCGTTTGACGGCCCTCACGGGACGCCTAAGTTCTCGCAAATAGAAAATAAGCATTACATGCCCGCCATTGAAAGGGGGATTGAATTGGCGAACGCCGAGATCGATGCTATAGTAAACAATCCGGCCGAACCTGATTTTGACAATACCATTCTTGCTCTCGAGCGTGCCGGAAAGGATCTTGACCGTGTGATCATGATTTTCTTTAATCTTGAGTCGGCGGACGCTAATGATGAGATGATGCAGATATCGATCGATGCATCGGGCAAATTGAGCGAGTATGAGACGTCGGTGAGATTGAACGAAGGTCTTTGGAAACGTGTAAAGGCTGTGTATGACAAACGCGATCAACTGACACTGACTCCCGAGCAGCAGATGCTGCTGCAGAATACCTATGACGGATTCAATCTCTCAGGTGCCAACCTGCAGGGTGAAGACCGTGAGAAGTACAAGGCATTGTCGGCTGAGTTGTCAGACTTGACGACCCGCTTTGGTCAGAATGTGCTTCGCGAACTAAACACCTACGAAATCTACCTGACAGAGAATGATCTGGCCGGTCTGCCCCAGGGTGTGATCGCCGAGGCCGCTGAGATGGCTGAGGCCAATGGCCGCAAGGGTGAGTATCTCTTCACGCTGGCTCAACCGACTTACATGGCGTTCATGAAGTATAGCGAGCGCCCTGACCTCCGCGAGAAGATGTATCGTCTGTACACCGGTCGCAACCAAAAGGGAGAATATGATAACACGGTGATTTTGAGCCGCATCGCAGAAGTGCGCCGCGAGATTGCCAATCTGTTGGGAAGCGAGACCTATGCACAGCATGCCCTCAAACGCACAATGGCCGAGAATCCTGAAAATGTGTATGACCTGCTCAACCGCCTGCGCGATGCCTATCGTCCGGCGCTGACAAAAGAGCTTGAGGAACTGACAGCATTTGCGTCAGAATATGAGGGTCGCGAAGTGATCATCAATCCGTGGGACTATAGTTTCTATGCAAACAAGCACAAACAGGCCAAATATGACTATGATGAGGAGGCAATGCGTCCGTATTTCAACCTTGACAATGTGGTTGACGGTGTGTTCGGCCTGGCTACGAAGCTGTATGGCGTGACCTTTGAGGAGAACAAGGATATTGAAGGTTATCACGCAGACGTACGCGCATATGACGTGAAGGATGGCAACGGCGATTTTCTCGGCGTGCTCTACACCGACTTCTTCCCCCGCGGGGGCAAGCGTCCGGGCGCATGGATGACTGAATTCCGTACCCAATATGTAGATGAGAACGGCAATGATGTACGTCCGCTGGTGTCAATCGTGATGAACTTCACGAAGCCGACAGCCGACAAGCCTTCGCTGCTGACACCCTATGAGGTTGAGACATTCCTGCACGAGTTTGGTCACTCGCTGCACGGTCTGTTGACAAAATGCAACTATGCATCGTTAGCGGGCACAAATGTATATCGCGACTTCGTCGAGCTGCCTTCACAGTTTAACGAGAACTTCTTGACCGAGAAGGAATTTCTTGACGGATTTTCGCGCAACTATCTGACGGGTGATTCGATACCGGCAGAGTTGGTTGCCAAATTGGTCGCACAGTCGCAGTATGGAGCGGCGTACGCATGTATGCGACAGCTTGGATTTGCCTACAATGATATGGCATGGCACAGCATCAAAGAGCCGGTGAGCGATCCGGTTGCCTTTGAGCGCGAGGCAGTTGCTGAGGTAGAGATATTCCCGCCGGTGGAGGGCTCAATGCAATCGCCGACTTTCTCACACATCTTCTCGGGAGGCTATGCAGCAGGCTACTATAGTTACAAATGGGCCGAGGTGCTTGACGCCGATGCCTTTGCGATGTTCAAAGAGAACGGAATTTTTGACCCCGAGTCAGCACGCAAGTTCAGGCAGAATGTTCTTGAGAAGGGTGGCACGGTACACCCGGCGCAGCTCTATCGCGACTTCCGCGGCCAAGACCCGACCATCGATGCGCTACTCGAACGCGATGGCATCAAAAAACATGACAATCAAGACCCGGAGGCAGTGAAGCCCCGCGGTTGACATAAAAATATCAGCGCACATGCTCGGTCATCTGAAGACCGGGCATGTGTATGTTTGAGTCATATATTGAAATTATAAAAACCTTATAACCAGTTAACCTGACCAATGGAAAAACAATTAATCGAATGCGTGCCCAATTTCAGCGAGGGACGCGACCTGAATGTCATCAAACAAATCACTGATGCAATCGAGTCAGTAGAAGGCATCAAACTGCTTGATGTCGACCCGGGTGAGGCTACCAACCGCACGGTGGTGACATTTGTAGGAGAACCTGACGCAGTGCTTGAGGCGGCTTTCAGGGGCGTCAGCAAAGCAGCCGAACTGATAGATATGCGCAAACATCACGGCGCACACCCGCGCATGGGTGCGACTGACGTTTGCCCGCTCATCCCCGTATCGGGCATTACTCTCGAAGAGTGTGCCGAGCTTGCCCGCAAGCTTGCCAAACGTATATCAGACGAACTGAATGTGCCCACCTATTGCTATGAGGCAGCGGCATATACGCCGGCTCGCAAGAATCTGGCAGTCTGCCGTCGCGGCGAATATGAGGCTTTGGCAGAGCGTATGGGTGGTGAGGACGGACCTGACAACGGCAATCGCGCATGGGACGAATCGGCTGCCTGCACAGGAGCGACAGCAGTCGGCGCCCGTGACTTCTTGATTGCAGTGAATTATAATCTCAACTCTACCTCTACGCGCCGTGCCAATGCCATTGCGTTTGACGTGCGCGAGAAAGGGCGTCCGCAGCGCGAAGGTGGCAAGCCTAACGGCAAACCGATGAAAGACGAAAACGGGAATACCATCATGATCCCCGGTACGCTCAAAGGCACCAAGGCTATCGGCTGGTATATCGACGAATATCAGATCGCTCAGGTGTCGATGAATATCACCGATATAAACAAGACCCCGCTGCATGTCGCTTTTGACGAGGTTTGCAGATGTGCCAATAACCGCGGCGTGCGTGTGACCGGCACCGAGATCGTCGGCCTCATCCCCAAGCGTACGCTCATCGAAGCCGGCAAATATTTCTTACACAAACAACAACGTTCGACCGGCATCTCGGAGGATGAGATCATACGCATGGCTATCAAGTCGATGGGCCTTGACGAGCTCAAGCCTTTTGACCCGAAGGAGAAGGTAATCGAATATATGATTGCTGATGACAACTCAAAGAAACTTGTCGACATGACCTGCACGGGCTTTGCCAACGAGACAGCGAGCGAGTCACCGGCCCCCGGCGGCGGTTCGATCTCGGCCTACATGGGTGCGCTCGGCGCGGCTCTGGGCACGATGGTTGCCAACCTGTCATCGCACAAACCGGGTTGGGACGACCGCTGGCGTGAGTTCTCGGATTGGGCTGACAAGGGTCAGGAGCTGATGAAAGAGCTATTGCATCTTGTCGACGAAGACACAGAGGCATTCAACCGCATCATGGCTGTGTTCGGTATGCCCAAGGGTACAGACGCCGAGAAGGCAGCCCGCGCTGAAGCACTTGAGGCAGCCACTCTCTATGCGACACAGGTTCCGCTGCGCACTATGGCGATGTCATATAAAGTGTTTGACATCGTAGAGGCAATGGCTCAAGAGGGTAATCCCAACTCGGTGTCAGATGCCGGCGTGGGCGCATTGGCAGCACGCAGCGCAGTGCTCGGCGCATGGCTCAACGTCAAAATCAACGCTGCCGGACTCAAAGATCGCGAGACAGCGGACAAGTTGCTCAAAGAGGCTGCTCGTATCGCTGAGGATGCCCAACATCGCGAGCATGAGATAATTAGAATCGTGGATTCAAAAATCAAATAAACATTCATCAGATGACACTTCAAGAATTTCAAGATGATATACGTCAGGGGATACCTGACATCCTCCCTGCCCCGGTCAAGGAACGTGACAACACTGTGAGCCATGCCCCGGTACGCAAAAAAATATTGAACGAGGAGGAGCGTCGTCTGGCGCTCAAGAATGCGCTGAGATATTTCCCTGCCAAACATCATGCCGAACTGGCACGCGAGTTTGCCGAGGAGCTCGACAAATATGGCCGTATATATATGTATCGTCTGCGACCGAAATATGAGATGTATGCCCGACCGATCGGTGACTATCCGGCCAAGTCGCGTCAGGCAGCCGCCATCATGATGATGATACAGAACAATCTTGACAAGGCTGTAGCTCAGCATCCGCATGAGCTGATCACTTACGGCGGCAACGGAGCGGTGTTCCAAAACTGGGCGCAGTATCGGCTGGCGATGAAATATCTGAGCGCGATGACCGACGAGCAGACACTCGTCATGTATTCGGGTCATCCCCTCGGCCTTTTCCCCTCCCACAAGGAGGCACCGCGTGTAGTCGTTACCAACGGTATGGTCATCCCGAATCACTCCAAACCGGATGATTGGGAGCGTCTCAATGCACTCGGCGTGTCGCAATACGGACAGATGACAGC
>CAZKYR010000070.1:0-8061 GCA_964557035.1 uncultured Bacteroides sp.
GAGGGTCAACTGGTCACGTGTCTTGCTACGGCAGAGGTTAAGAAAGGCGTTGTACATAGACTCGTAAAGGTATGTGCCTTCGCCGGTCTTATCGCGCTGCGACAGCGCAGCCAAAATACCGATGGTACAGTGCATACCGGTGTTTGAATCACCAAGTGCCGCACCTGACTGAGTAGGTACATCATTGTCACCGCTCCACCAGCCTGTGGTTGATGCAGCACCTGCGGTTGCTTGAGCTACAGGCTCATATGCCTTCAGGTCCTTATACTGTGACGATACAGGGAAGCCTTTGATAGTCGCATAGATACACTTGGGATTGAGGTTGTGTACAACCTCCCAGCTAAAGCCGAGCTTGTCCATTGCGCCCGGGTGGAGGTTCTCGATGAAGACATCGGCGGTCTCAAGCAGCTTGGTCAGGATGGCCTTGCCGTCAGCTGTGGCTGCGTCGAGTGTCACAGATTTCTTATCAGAGTTGAGTTGCAGGAAGTAGTAGCTGGGGCAGTCGGGGTCAAACTGCAGCTCCTTACGAGTTGCATCACCTGTGCCGGGACGCTCGATCTTGATGACGTCGGCGCCGAGCCATGCTAAAAGTTGTGTACAAGAAGGACCTGACTGAACGCTTGTAAAGTCGATCACTTTGATGCCTTGAAGTGGAGCGGTGTTCATAATAATTTGAATTTTTTGTATAAATTAATTTTGTTAATTGCAAGTTGGAGACAGACTCGTTTTTTGTGTCTGTTCACTACATAAAACGCATACCTATACAAAAAGTTCAAATCATTTACATTTTTGTTACAAATTTATTTCAACAATTTAAGGGCTTCCTCCCTGCCGGCGTTTATCAGCGCGGGTACATGAGCGTCGCTGTTGATGACAACGGGGATGTGGAGCTCCTTGATTTTATGCCACAGATCGTGCCGCGGGAAGAACCTTCCGTGGCGCGCATAAGCCTTGGTGTTAATCTCGACGGTGACGCCTGATGCGGCTATCAGGTCGATGATGCGGTCAATGCGTTGAGCATAGTGCGATGTCAGCTCTATGTCGGGTTGTACGGACGAGGCGTTGAGGCCGATTTTGTCAAAATGGCCGATGATGTCAAGGCCTCCGGCGCGTAGCATGGCCTCGGTTTGGTCAAAAAATGTGTCGATGACATATTGCAGGTCCCCCTCAAATTTGGCCTCGAGGTTGCGTGCAAAACGCTCTGAGCTGCCGTCAATATCAATCCATTCGCCCGATTGCGAGGGGATGAAGTGCACCGAACCTATGCGGTAGTCGAGCGGGAGAGCGTCAAAATAGGGGTGGGCCGGACCCCACCCGGTGTCTCCACCCAGATAGTCGATCTCCATTGAGCAAAAGAACTGACAACCGGGGTGGTCGCGGCGTATGCGTTCAACCTCGGCGAGATAGCGTTCAACCTTGTCGCGGTGCATGTTGCACGGCGACTCAACCGGCAGCGGGGAGTGGGGGCTGAATCCGTAGTGCGTGAACCCCTGCGCGACAGCCTCGCGCGCAAAGGCCTCCATTTGTGCACGCCCGTCACAAAACTCTGTGTGGGAGTGCAGGGTGTAGAGGACGGCATCGCCGATCATCGATTTTATGTCGCGCGGTCGGTACATTGCTCAATAGTCAAACCGGCGTTTGATGCGTCCGGTGTGGATGCGTTTTACATACCACAAAAAGAGCATCGTGATGGCGACCGCCACCGAGCAGCCGACGGCAACCGCAATCGGCAGGTCGATGCCAAGCCCCTCGGGCGAGCGCGCAAACATCAGATAGGACACCGACACGGCTGTCATGAACATGGCCGGGATGAGCGAGATGATGTAGGCTTTGCGCTTGCGAGCGAGGTAGACCGACACAGCCCACAAGGTGAACATGGCCATGGTTTGATTGCTCCAGGCAAAGTAGCGCCACAAGACGGTGAAGTCGATCATCATCACAGCCGCCGTGAGCAAAAAGATGGGGACAGAGACGATGATGCGTTTCCAGATCTTTTTTTGGTCGAGGTGTACAAAGTCGGCGACGATGAGGCGGGCGCTGCGCAGCGCGGTGTCGCCGGTGGTGATCGGAGCGGCGATGACACCGATGATGGCGAGGATGCCGCCGAATGTGCCGAGCCAGTCGAGAGAGACATCATGCACCAGGTCGCCGGCGCTTTTGCCCGATGCCATGTACTCGTTGAGTCCCTCGTAACCCTCGGTGAATGCTATGGCGGCGGCTGCCCATATCAGAGCCACGATCCCCTCGGCAACCATCGCGCCGTAAAAGACCGGACGGGCCAATTTTTCATTTTTGAGGCAGCGGGCCATCATGGGCGATTGCGTGGCGTGAAAGCCTGAGATTGCACCGCACGCGATCGACACAAACATCATCGGGAAGATGGGAGTGGCCTCGCCTCCGGCCGAGCGGTTGTAGAGTCCGTCGCTGAGTCCGTCGGGGATTGTGACATCACCGAATATCATCACGCACAGCAAGCCCAATGCCATAAAAAGCAGCGTGAAGCCAAAAACCGGATAGAAGTTGCCTATCAGTTTGTCGATCGGCAGCAGCGTCGCCAGCATGTAGTAGACAAAGATGGCGACAATCCAGAATGTCTTGTCGAGATAGTCGGGGGTCATGCCGGCGATGAGACCCGAGGGGGTGACGACAAAGACGGCTGCCACTAACACCAGAAGGATGACAGAGAATACGCGCATGGCCTGACGCATGCTCTTGCCAAGCTCGGTGCCTATGATTTCGGGGAGCGAGAGGCCACCCGAGCGGACACAAATCATGGCCGACATGAAGTCATGCACCGCACCGGCGAGGATTGTGCCAAAAACAATCCAAAGAAATGCCGCCGGGCCGAACATGATGCCCATGATGGCGCCGAAAATCGGGCCAAGTCCGGCAATGTTGAGAAACTGTATCAAAAAAACCTTCCATGTGGGCATCGGCACGTAGTCCACACCGTCTTGTCGGGTGTAGGCCGGCATTGAGGCGGCGGGGTCGACGCCAAATACTTTCTCGGCAAGGAGTCCGTAAAGGAAGTAGCCGGCGATGAGCGTGGCGAGAGCGATTAAAAATGTTGTCATAGACCTTCGAGTGTAGCGATTGTGGATGCGAGACGCGAGCGTGATGCACGCAGACGTGCCTGTTCGGCCTCAAGCGATTTTATTTGTGATGCAACAGATCGGTCGTTGCGATATTTGATTCGCAGTGCGTCGAGCCGGGCCGTGAGCGTGTCGAGCTGTCGTGTGAGGTCGACGTAGTCTCCGTAAGCCTCCCGGGCATCGCGGCGTCTGAAGTCGTCAACGCTATGACGTACTGTGCCGTCAGGCATAGCGATCGCCACACCCTGAGGGGCCGGAGCTTTGGTCGCAGACTGTTGCCTGAGCTGTGTCAGGCGTTGGAGGGCGGGGGTGTAGTCGGTGTCGGCGCGCCTTGTTTGTGCGATTGAGGCGATGCGTGCCCGGTCGCGCAGCATGTCAGGGTCGTCGACCGACACATTGATGCGTGTCTCGGCCGGGATGAAAACGTATATCGTGACCGAGTCGGCGAGCTGATTGCGGTCGGTGGCCCACCATCCGAGCTGCGACTCCTCGTCGATGGCGAGCAGGTAGTCGTCGTAGGGCGAGTTGAAGGGCATGCCGATGTTCTGAGGAGTGAGCCATCCTCCATCGTCGCGTCGTGTCATGAAAATGTCATATCCGCCAAGCGACTCGTCGCCGTCGGCTGCAAAATACATTGTGATACCGTCGGGCATCACAAACGGGTATGCGGCCTCGGGGGCGTCGATGAGATCATCATATCTGACCGGCGTGTCCCATTCGTCGCCTATGAGTCGCCACGATTCGCAGATGACGCTGCGACTTAGAGAGTCGACTGTTGCAGTCTCGCTCCAGAGGCGGTTGCGGCCCGAAGGGGAGGTGTAGACGGTTGTGCCGTTGGATGCTCCTGTGATGCTGCCGGCCTCGGGTGTGAGGGCATAGTGCTTAAAAAAGTTTTTGCGAGGCACGTTGATGCTGTCGATGATGACGATATCCTCCACCGACTCGAGCATCGACTCCATGCGTTCGATGCGGTCACCGAGATTGTCCGACATGTCGGGCTTGCGCAGGCGACCTTTACCAATTCGATTCAAATATGTGTCAAGATAATCGCTCGCTGTGTCAGGATTGTAATTGTCATAATATATCTCGGCAAGCTTGAGGGCAGCGTCTGCGTCACCTTTTTTATAGGCAGATTTTAGGGCTGTAATATTTTCATTATCAATTGTTTGTGAGTGCATGACGTAATGGGTCGCCATGCAGCATAAAACGATGATAATTATTTGTGTAAAAGGTGTGAACCGTTTCATGTTATAAAATTTGATGTCAAAGTTACAACAAATTTTGCAAATAGGGGTAAAACTGATTAAATTTGTAAAAAGGTTTGTAGCTGAGGAGGTAAAAAGGTTCCCTTTGTATAAATCATTGGTAATTAAGCATATAATATTTATTAAATAGTTCCATGTCTAAATTTTTTAAAAGCGCTGCGATGGTGATGCTGCTGTTTTTGATGGCAGTCATCAATGTGTGCGCCAACGAGGCTGATCCGGCACAGGTGCAGTTCAGCCTGATTACCTGCGGTCCCGGCAAGCGTATATATGAGCTTGAGGGACATACTGCCATCAGAATGAAGACACCCGACAGCGACCTGGTTGTCAACTGGGGCACATTTGATGAGACAGAGGATAATTTTGTATATAATTTTGTCGCCGGCAAGACCGACTACTGGTGTAGCGTCACCGACTACAATCAATTTTTGAACGCATATCAGAATTCGGGTCGTTGGGTGATGCAACAAAATCTCGACCTGACACCCGAGCAGGCGCAACGTCTGCAGGAGTTGATTAATGAGAATCTTAAGCCCGAAAATCGCCGTTATCGCTACAAGTATCTCAGTGACAATTGCGCGACGCGTCCCCTCGCACTGATTGAAGAGGCTATCGGGCACGAGTTGCGTTTTGATGACGAACCGACCGATTTCGGCACCCGCACCTATCGCGAGATGCTGACCAACTATCATGCCGAATATCCGTGGTATCAGTTTGGTATCGATCTGGTGCTCGGCAGAGATATCGACAAGAAGCTGACGCAGCGCGAAAAGGCTTTCTCGCCGCTCTATCTGCGCGAACTGATGGAACGCACCTATTATGTTGACAGCGATGGCGAGCGCCACTATCCGGTGTCAGGCTCGACCGTCATCCGCAGCAATGTGCCGCCTACCAACGAGCCGATAACCTTCCCCCTGACGCCTACGGCAGCCGGATGGATTTTATTTATTATCACCATCTTCCTGAGCGCGTATGACATCGGCCGCAAAGTGACGACACGCTGGTTTGATGCGGTGATGTACACGGTCTACGGCTTGGCCGGAACGGTGGTGGCATATCTGGTGCTGTTTTCAGACCATGAAGCTACGACTGCAAATACGCTGATATTGTGGCTTAACCCGTTTTGCCTGATTGTGCCTATATTGATTTATGTGCGCAAATGCCGCAAGATCATCTGGTGGTATGACTTGTTGAATGTGATTGCGACATTTGCCATGCTGGTGATTTTGTGGGGCCCCCACTTGCGCGAGATCAATCAGGCCGCCTATCCGTTTATCTATGCCGATCTGACGCGCTCGCTCTCGTACATGATAGTCAATAAATCGGGTCTTAATGGCAGAAAAAAGAGAAAATAATCCTCGCAACATGACGCTCACGGCGCGTGTGGTGTGCATGCTTGTGGCCTCGGTCATGGGTATGGGCATCACAACCATCCGTGCCGCGCAGCCCGGTGCCCGGCCGTTGGTGGTCAGCATCGTGGTCGACGGCATGAGCATGGAGACCATTGACCGCCTGCGTGAGCATTTGAACAAAGGAGGATTCAAGTATCTCTTTGAGCAGGGTGTCGTGATGCCCAAGGTCGAGTTTGGCTCGCATCTCGATGCGGCTGCGGCCACGGCTGTGCTCTACACCGGCGCCTCTCCCAATGTCAACGGCATCGGAGGCGAGACACGGTTTGACCCTGAGTCGCGCCGTGTGGTGCTGACACTGCACGACCCTGAGGTGATGGGCAATGCCACTGACATCTCCCTCTCGGCAGCCCGCTTGCGCACATCGACCATCGCCGATGAGCTGCGCATCGCCACAGGTGGATTGGGATATGCCTACGCCATTTCTCCCGACCCGTCACAGGCGGTGATCATGGCCGGCCATGCGGGCAACAGCGGTGTGTGGATCAACGACGTGGACGGTCGCTGGTCATCGACGACTTATTATGCCGAATTGCCGACGCCGGTGACGACCGTCAACCGTTTGAACCCGCTGTCAGCGCGCCTTGACACGGCAGTATGGAAGCCGTCGGGCGACATCGCGCTTTATCCCGACATTCCCTCGTACAAGCGTCTCTATCCGTTCAGACAGACTTTTTCGCGCTCAGACCGTGACCGATACCGTGCGTACAAAACCTCGGCATGCGTCAACAGCGACGTCACCGACATGGCGGGTGACTATCTGCGCAATCTCAACTTGGGCAACCATGAGGGGACCGACATGCTCAGCCTTGGCTACACACTGCAGCCATATACCTACGGCATCGATCCCGACACCCGGGCCGAGCTGACAGACAGCTATTTGCGCCTCGACGGAGAACTCAAGCGGCTTTTTAACCTGATCGATACGTCGGGCCCCGGACTTGCCAACACGGTCGTTGTTGTCGCCGGCACTCCGATTAATTCAACAGGTCGTGCCGACGATCCCAAGTGGCGTATACCGAGCGGCAATTTTTCGCCTCGTCGGGCAGCATCGCTGCTCAATATGTACCTCATCGCTCTCCATGGCAACGGCGATTGGGTCGCAGGGATTCACGACGGCCATGTCTACCTCAACACCTCGCTGATCAAACAGCGTGATAAAAATCTTGCGCTGATGCAAGCGCAGACCGCCGAGTTCATGACACGGCTGAGTGGCGTGGTGTCGGCGATGACTGTGAGCGAAATGCTCAGTGACAAGGCTTATTCGTCGGACGTGCGCAACATGGTGGTAGGGGATGCCGGCGATGTATGTTTTACACTGATGCCCGGCTGGAGTATCAGTGACGACGAGCCGTCAGACGGACGGCAGACCGTTGAGCGCGCCTACGCAGCGACAACGGCTCCGGCATTTATCGTAGCACCCGGCGTGGCACCCACCACCCTCGGAGAGATTGTCGATGCGCGTGCCATCGCCCCCACGGTGGCCTCGATTTTGCGTATCAGGTCGCCCAACGCGGCGTCGCAACCGGCAGTAACTATGCATCGCTAAGGTTGCAAATCTGAATAATTTACATTATCTTTGTGCCCGATTTTATAAACGCAAAACGCGCACCCGGCATGTCAATGCCGATTGGTGCATATAACATATTTATACAATGTCAGTTACATCATTTTTAAACAAGATTTTCGGCAACAAATCGCAGCGCGATCTCAAGGAGATACAGCCCATTGTCGACCGTATCAAATCGATTGAGCCGTCGCTCAAGGGCCTTACCAACGACGAGTTGCGCCACAAAATAGATGAGGTGCGTGCGGACATCGCCGCAGCTATCGCCGCCGACCAACAAGAGTCGGCAAAGCTCAAGGAAGAGGTTGAGCACCTGCCGTTTGACAAACGTCAGCCTGTATGGGACGAGATAGACAAGCATGAGAAAAACATACTTGACATAATCGAGGATAAACTCAACGAGCACCTCCCTGTGGTGTTTGCGACCATGCGCGAGACGGCAGCCCGTTTTGCCGCCAACGAGACAATCGAGGTGACAGCCACCGATCTCGACCGCGAGCTCGCGGCACAGGGTCGCGACTTCGTGACCATCGAGGGTGACAAAGCCCTGTGGAAAAACCACTGGATGGCCGGCGGCAACGAAATGACCTGGGACATGGTCCACTATGACGTGCAGCTTATCGGCGGCATCGTGCTGCATCAGGGCAAAATCGCCGAGATGGCCACCGGTGAGGGTAAGACGCTTGTGGAGACGTTGCCGGTTTACCTCAACGCCTTGCCCGGCGAGG
>CAZKYR010000071.1:0-8041 GCA_964557035.1 uncultured Bacteroides sp.
CTCATTAGGCGAATGTAGGATCTGAGCGATGCGGTCGTTGAGCGCCTTTAGTTCGGGCGCAATCGTCTCTTGTATCTGCTTGAGGGTACTCATTAGGTTTAAAAAACAGTGCAAAAGTACTAAATAATCGTCAAACAGCCGCCCCTCCGCCCCAAAAATTTAGAGCCCCTCCGACAATAAATGCAGCCGCGGGGGGGGCATAGGATTTAAAATGAGGGGGCGAGATGCTGTCGTGCACCTCACCCCCTCTCATCATCAAAAGCAAATGAAGAAGTTGTTGTGTTTATGAAGAGTGTGCTATCATAGTTTCACTTTTTTACCGTTGACGATGTAGATGCCTGAGGGGAGACTTGAGTCATTGGTCACGCGGATGCCCTGAAGGTTGTAAATCTCGCGCGACACCTCATCCTCAACCTGCAGTTGGTCAACTGACGCCTCTGTGCTCTTCACCTCAATGGCCATGTCGCGGTCGACGGTGAAGAGATAATTTTGTGCATCGTCAGGGGTGAGCTCGACGCCGTTGGCCTTGACCACAGCATTCTTGGCGTTGAATGATACCTCAGTACCCTCAAAACATTCGAGACCGTCGGCCGGATCAAACGGAGCGACCACGTCGTGTGTCACGTCGGTCAGCTCGACACCGGTCGAGATGTCAAAGGTGAGATAATACTTGGTCGGAGCGCCTTTAAAGAATACTTTGACGACATCGCCACCCTCGAGACCAAACGCGAATTGGAACGTGCCTACATATTCGGGAGACTTCAGGATGTCGTTGACATAAAGCTGAGCGTCCGATGTGTCATAATACCAGCTGTTGGCATTGAGGCCTACACTGCTCAACTCTGAGGCTGCATACTCGAGGATGTTGTAGCCGTTGGTGAGGTTTCGGACTGTCGAATTACCCACGGTGAAGTTGAAGTTGCTCCACATATCCATATCAGTCAGATAGAGCGCAACTTTCTGATCACGTACAATCGCCGTGACTTTGATTTCGAGCTGATCACCCTCTCGGACAGTGAGGGCATATTTGCCGCTGAGGGCATCATATTCGACTTTCTGCCCGTTGAGCTTCACCTCGTCGATTTCATAGCCGTCGGCTGCCACGAGCGATAGTGCGGGCGACGCGGCATTGACCTCGACGTTGTTCTCGCCGTCATTGAGGCTAATGATGCGCGAACTGTCGATATACTCTCCCCTGCAGAGCTCCACGCCGGCGCCAATGTTGACATTGACCGTAAAGCTGACCATCTTGTTCTTGACTGCGTCGAGAGTGACGGTGGCAGGCGCGGTGACAAAGGTAGAATAGGTGTCTGTGTAGCCCATGTAGGGGTCATAGTTGTTGTACATGAACGTGTTGAGTACAAAATCCTCCTTGTTGAGAGTGATCGACAGCTTGCTGCCGAGCTTCACGTTGAAATTCTCGGGATCAAAGTCGGCTACCTCATTGCCGTCGACCTTAATCGACGAGATGCACTCGCGGCCATCGTTAGAGAAGTTGAATTTGACCGGCACGCTCTCGTCGGGATAGTCGGCCATGACTGTGATGACAATACCCTCTTCGAGCTGAACCTCCCAGTCACCTTCGCTATACTGACGCGGTGCAGATGTGCCCGTACTCTCAACCTTGTATATCGGTGCCTCGCCCCAGGGAGCGGCAATGGAGACATAGGTCATCGACTCGGGAATATACTCGATGGTGTTGTCGCCGGCCACCAGACCGGTGACGATCTGATACTTTGGCTGAAGTGTCATCTCGACACGGGCCGGATTGTCGATGACTGCCGTAAAACTCTTTTTGGGCATGTCAGCCAACGATGTGACGGTGATGTCGAGAGTGAATGTCTCGATGCCGTAGTCGTCGTTCATGTTCATCTCGACAAATGTCGGATTATCCTCGGCGACACCGTTCTTGACCACCCGCTGTATGACAGCGTCATTGGTGGTGACCATCACATAGTTGAAACCCGACAGGTTTTTGAACGTCGTGGTCTCGCCGGTCAACGTCTGTTGCGAATAGTTGATCAGCACGTTGACCAACTCAGGGTTGTTCACGGTGACGGTGAGGTCATAGGCCTTTGCACCGAACGTGACAGCAAATGCACATAAAAGCGCTAATAGAAATTTAGATACCAATCTCATAATTATTTAATTACCAATTTTACCGTAATGATTTCACCGGTGCGCAATGCGGCCGAGCCGATATAGATGCCGCGCGAGAGAGCGGGGAGTTGTACTGTGCCGCCATCAACAGGAGTTGAGACAAGGACGACACCGTCAACTGTCACGAGCGCAAAGTCGGCCACCTGTTCCCAACCGTTGATCTCGATGGCCGATGCCTGAGCATTGAAGTCAATGCTGACTTCGCCGCCACAGATCTGTGCTACGCCCAAAGCTGTGATCTTGGTCTCGACAGCCTCAGACTCACCTGAGGGATAACAAGCGTAGAGCGATATGGTGTGCTCGCCGTCGCCGGCTACCTCGACACTGCATGAGGTATCCTCAATGCGGTCAGCCACGGTCTTGCCGTCAACAGCCACTCTATATGTCGGTGTGTTGCGGACATAAGTCTCATCCACATCGGCCGAACGTGCCGAGCGTGAATACCAGTTGATCGCTGCAGGCTCGTAAACAGTGTAGTCGATATAGCCGTTGTCGACACCTTTGACACGTATCATCGGCACATAATTGCCGTTCATAGTTCCATAGTTGTCCACCCACAGCCCGTCTTGCAGCTCAGAACCGGGCTGAGCCTGGAAGGTGTACTCTGATGTGGTCCAGAACTGACCGGGGCGCAGACCGCCTTGTGAGCGTATCTCACCCACGCCTAAGCCAAGGAATCCACCGTCACAGCTCACGCCGACATAGAAGCCGTCGGGTGCATTGACCGGTGCGGGCAGCGTGTAGCTGTTCCATTCGCCGTCGATGTTGGGCACACCCTCGACACCGGCGAGTATTTTTGCGGTCGGACGGCCGTTCTTGTCAAGTGCCATCACATACACGTTCACGGTCTGATGGGGGTTGTTGGTGTTGTTGGTAAACCAGCTCACCTCCTCGACAACAGCGTTGTTGTTGAAAGCCACGCCGATCAGACTGGTCTTGTTGCCGGTGTCATAACCGACTTTCTCGACACACTTGCCGTTGTCATATCCAAACTCGTCGCGTGGCAGCTCCCATGTGAGGGCGACCTTGCCGTTCTCGGCCTTAGCCTCGAGCGATGACGGAGAGTTGAGAATTTCGATCAGGGCTATCTCTGAGTTGATATCAGCCGATACATTTATGTTTGCATAGTAAGGCTCATAGCCGCTCTGCTCGATGGCGAAGTCATAGTCCTCTTCGCGGTCAAACACTTTGGCAAAACTCATCACGCCCTCGGCGTCGGCTGTGGCGCGATAGTTGGCATATCCGACCAGACGGCCCGACACACCTGCGAGCGGATTACCTGCAGTGTCCATGATCTTGAAGTTGACTGCGTGGCGTGATGAAATGGCGAGGTTGATGTCGCGGACCGTAGTCTGATTTTTCTCTACCGCCACATCCTTGACGGTCAATTGGTCGTGACCATACGCCTCAACTGTCAATGCTACATCGCCTGCAGCTACACGGGCGAGCGAGTAATTGCCGTCGGCATCTGTGACAGCAAAGTAGCTTGTGCCGTCGAGCAAGACACGCGCATTAGCGACAGGGCCCTCCTCGTCTGTGACTGTGCCCTCGATTGTGCCGTAATTGTCCGATTTCACCCAATAGAAGTCGGCAATCGCTACCTCGTCAGAGGTCTCGCCTGTGCCGGGGTTCATCGCATCGATTGTCTTGTCATCTACATAGACACCCAGGGTGCAACCGTCAAAGCGATCCTCTTTTGTGGCTGCGAACACCTTGTTGAGATAGAAGTTTGATGCGTTTTTAACCATGTAGACAACCAGATTCTTGCCGTTCCACTGATAGGGCTGAGTGAAGGGGATATCAAAAGCGACAGTGCCGGCGGGTATGTCAACCGGACCCGAGTAGACCTTAGTGAGCGATGCCGGATCGACAAAGCGGCCATCCTTCAAGTTCATGCGGTCAGTCTCGCCGACCCACACGTCAATCGCGGGCGCTACAAAATCAATGTCATTCTTGATCGTGAATGAAATGCCTTGCAGCACACCCTCCGAGGCGTTGATGTCGTTGGCATAATAGAGCGTCTGCACGGCGCAGCTCTTGTAATAATAGTTGATCGGCGTCATGATGCTGAATCCCTCGTTCTGAGGCATAGAGGGCACGGACGCAACCGATTCGTCGGCCACGATGCCGACCTGACGGGTAGATGACGCGTTGTTGTCAATGTTCTCATCGCCGGCAAAGTCGATGACGGCGTGCACATGATGAGAACCGGTGGCGGCAGGTGTCCATGAGAGAGTGACGCTTCCGACAGCTCCTTTGGCGAGCGACACGCCCTCGGCTGTCGCCAGCTTATTGCCTGCCTCGTCGAGAAGGGCGACAGTGTAGTCGGTCGATGCGACAAGCTCATAGCCTGCGTTGCGGATATTGAATGTATAATCAGCTTTTTGGCCGGTCTTGAGGATGCCGGGTCCAAAGAGCGACGTCGCCGACAGGTCGCGGGCGTTGCAAGTGCCGACTTCAACATTATCGATCAGGATACCATAATCGTCAACGCTAAAGTACTTGCTCTTCTCGACCTCGATCTTCACCTGACAGATCTTGTCTTTATACTCGGGGAGCGGTATTCTCACCTCCTTGTAGTCATACGACAGCACATGCACCATGTCGCCGTCCTGGGGCGCGATGCGATAGACGCGGTTGAATGTGCGGCCATAATCATCCGACACATAAACGTTGATTTTGACATATTCAGGCTTGGTAGGCGGCATATTGGGATTTGAGCCGGTGCTGTCATATTGCTGTGCCTTGTAGCAGAATGCGACAATCGGGTCGCTTCCCATGTCGATATAATGCGTGATGATGTCTGACGTGTAGAGTGTCCAGTTCTCGAGACAGCGCGAACCGTCGACACCCCTCGAGGGATGATAGTAGAACTCTGTCAGATCCCAACCATCAGGTGTCCCTTTCTCAAAATCCTCATACCAATATGATGTCTTGACAGCCTCGGTGACTTTGCCTCGACATGTGATCTTAATTTCAGGATTGAGCGGGTCATTGGTGAGCAACGTCACATATCCTTCATAGTCACCGGGCGTCTTTGATGTAAAGCGCACCGTGGCGTCAAATCCCCTGCGACCGGCAGCCGTGGCGGGCAGATCGACAAACTCGAGCTCGGGACTGCACTCACCCGCCTTGATCTGCATCACGCCCGAGCCGAGGTTAAACAGGCTGAGCGTCGCGAGCGCCTCATCCTCAAACGAGGTTTTGTCGGGGAAGAACAGCTCTGAGGGCGCATACATGCGCGGACATGCCTCGGCGACCATCACGTCGTCGACAGCGGTGAGATAGCTGCGCGAGCCGGCCTCTGAATGAAAACCGAGGTAATAGTCGCCGGTCGTGTCGGGTGTATAGGGACGGTTGTAGATGTTCCAGTTGTTCATCGAGCGACCCTCGGTCATCAACTCAGTGCCCATGGCGTCCTCGTCAGGGCTGTTGCCGATCGACACAGTGAACGTTGTGACAGTGTTTGAGGCCGCCTGCGGCTTGTAGATCGAGAAATAGATGTCGTATGTCTTGCCTGCCTCCATGTGGATCTTGGGAGTGAACATCCAGCTGTCGATGCTGTAGTCCTGACCCATCATGACGGCATATTTAGTTCCCGACGTGCCGGGGAGCGGCTGATCTGAGCCGGGCACTCCCAGCGACGCACCGAGCCAATGACTCTCGTCATGCCCCGGTGTAGATGTAGTGGTCCACCCCGGGGGAGCGGATAGGGAGACAGGTTAGGAACAGATTCAAAATCTTCAATGAAAAGATAGGGTGTCTCTGCGGCCGCATTTGTCTTGACCGACATGCGACCCGACTGCTGCTCAGCGACATTTGCCGATGCCCTCAGCTCGAGGATATCGTGAGGCGAGACCTTGACCGGTCTCACCAATGCTGCTGTTGCAACACAGGCGCCCGCGAGCGCAAGGGTAGTGTAAAGATAACGTTTCATTAGATAACTGTATTGATTGTTTTATTTTATTTCAGGAACGGCGATGTTGTTCTGCCGTCAAATTTAGTCATTAATCAAGCAGAAATACTTTTTTGCCTTTGTAACCTTGTCTACATTCGCCGAATTAAGACAAAAAACAGGCCGTGCGACGTCAAAATTCGGGAATTTTAACATCGCACGGCCTAAGATGTCTCGCTCGAGCTGCTCTAATCCTTTTTGTCCTCTTTGGCTATCAAAATATACTCTTTGGGGGTGAGACCGGTGATTTTTTTGAAGAACGTATTGAAACTCGTGCGCGATTTAAAACCTACGCCGTTGGCAATCGATTCGATGGTGAAAGCCCTTTGATGTGCTTCGTTGCGGAGCCGCGTGCATGCCTCATTGATTCGGTAGGTGTTGACGAACAACGGGAAACTCTTGCCGAGTACGTTATTGAGCGCGTAGGACACATACTTGGTGTTGCTCTCTGTGAGGTCGGCCAGATCCTTGATCGAGAACGATGGCTTGAGATAAGGTTTTGACTCAACCATAACCTTGATTATTTTATCTGTCAAAATCCGCGAAGCCTCCTCGTCGAGCACATTCTTTTGCGACATCTGCTCTGCGCTGTCATCGGCCGACAGCTCTACGCCGTTGTCACAGTCTACCTCAGGGGTGTCAGCCACCGTAGCCGTCTCGGAGGGATGCTTGGTCTTCTCATACAACACCCTCAGAGCATCGCGCAGACGCGAAGCAATCTCTATCGCGTTTTTGAAATAGCGCTCAGCCGCGGCGATACTATCCTTTGTGGCTGCCCTCATTCCAAAGCCGGTCTGTGTGATATACTCGCTCCAGTCATCCTGCGGCACCGGGGCTTCGAGAAAGCGTTCCATCACTGCCACAGCCCGGCCTGTCTCGTTCACCTCAAAACAATAGTTGAGTATATTGAGTGTCGACGACCTCAGTACATCCCACTCACCTGTGTTTTGTGCGCCCTCAGCCGCCCGCTCGAGATATTCCATCGATTTCTCATTGTCGTTGAAGTAATGGAATATACTCGCGATGTTATTGTAGACTCTCGCCTTGACAACCTCATCGCCGATCTGCTCGGCGGTCAGAAAACTGTTGACCGACTCGGGATAATTGCCGTTAAGAAAATATATCACACCGCATGTGTTATAGGCCTCTCCGGCAAGATTGCGCTGCTCAGCGACATCTGACGACGCCAACATCGCCCCGACCTCAGAGAAGCACACCAGTGCGCTGTCAGGATAACCGGCTGCGTATGCCTCTTGTCCTTGCTTGAAGAGTTCGCGCGCGGCATCTTCGTCCGCTCCGGCATTACCCTCGGGACTGCAACCAAAAAACATCGCGGTTGCGATTTGACAAAGGAGTAAAAAATATATTTTTTTCATCACTATTTTGTGTGAGAGAGTTAATGAGGCAGGGTGTGACTTATGTCCGGACCTCGAATATAGCGTTTAATTATAGCGGGCGGCGCTTTTTGCCGAGGGCGATGATGGTGAAGGTCATTACGCCCAACACTATAAACAGCATGGTGTTGGATAACAGCACGAGGTTGCCGAATGCGACCGACTCGACGGCGAAGGCCTCGTGCGACATAGCCGCCGGCACAAACAGGGCGAGACCAAACTGCATGGCTATCTGATAAGGACCGATGCCGCCGTTGCTGGGGATGCCCATCGAGATTGTCGTCAGCACATAGCATATCAGGGGGGCTGCGATGCCGTGCGTGGCGAGAGTGTCGCGCGTCAGGCCAAACGAGTAGAACGCTAAGTAGAGCTGACTGAAATATGATACCCACAACAACACCGTCCAGAGCAGCCACTGCCATTTGCCGCGCATGTGGAGGATGGCGGCAAAGCCCGACCAGAGACCGCGCACGATGTCGCGGATGCGTCCGATGACGCCGCCGCCGGTGCGCCGCATGAGCCACCACATCAG
>CAZKYR010000072.1:0-3713 GCA_964557035.1 uncultured Bacteroides sp.
GAATGTCTATCTTGCCGTCAGCCAAGTCTGACAATATCCGGCGAGCCTGCTTGGAGGTGCGGGCACGTGAGAGATATTCGACCCTGACGGGGAAGTCCTTGAGTCGGTTTTTAAAAGTGTTGTAATGCTGATAGGCGAGCACGGTAGTTGGCACCAACACCGCCACCTGCTTGCCGTCAGTGGCCGCCTTGAAGGCCGCCCGGACTGCAATCTCGGTTTTACCGAATCCGACATCACCGCAAACCAGACGATCCATCGGGCGCGGGCTCTCCATGTCGGCCTTGACAGCAGCCGTAGCGGTCACCTGGTCGGGCGTATCCTCGTAGATAAACGACGCCTCGAGTTCTTGCTGCAGATAGCTGTCGGGCGAAAATCTATATCCCGTCTCATCCTTGCGGGCGGCATAGAGCTTGATGAGGTCGCGGGCGATATCCTTGAGCTTTGATTTGGTGCGTTCCTTGACCTTGGCCCATGCGCCTGACCCTATCTTGTTGACTGTGGGTGTCTCACCCTCGCGGCCGCGATATTTTGACAGCTTGTGCAGCGAGTGTATCGACACGAAAACCAGGTCGTCATTCTTGTAGATGAGCTTTATCATCTCTTGCATGCGGCCGTTGACATTGGTGCGCAGCAGACCGCCAAACTTGCCCACGCCGTGGTCGATATGGACGATATAATCGCCCGGCTCGATCGACCCGAGTTCTTTAAGCGACAGGGCCAACCGACCCGACCGGGCGCGCTCACTGCGCAGGGTATAGCGGTGAAAACGGTCAAAAATCTGATGGTCGGTGAAGATACATCTCCGCGCCAAATGGTCGACAAATCCCTCGTGAAGTGTCGACAACACAGGTTCAAACGCTATGTCGTCGCCTCGGTCGGCAAAGATTGACCGCAGACGTTCGATCTGACGCTCCGAATCGCTCAGAATGTAGAGTTTGTATCCGTCAGCCAACAATTGCTTGAACGACTGAGAGATGAGCTCAAAATTTTTGTGATATATGCCTTGCGGCGTGCAACCGAAGTCAATAGCATCGGCCGGCAACTGCTCGACCGACGGCGCCGCAGCCGTGAATCTGATTTGCTGACATGCGCCAAGGTGTTGAGCGAACAGTTGCGGGTCAACGACCTGCTTGAGCGCCTCGGGGTCCCCCTCGTCAGCAATGACAGCGCTGTTAGAGAATGACTCGTGCGAAATGGCATCCACCCGCTCGATCGTGTACCTGACATCGCGCAGGCACACGGGGGTGTCTGTGCCGACATACTCGATGAGCGAAATACCCTCGTTTACATCCCCGCCGATGCGGGCCACGTTGGCGGTCACCTCGATGGTGTCTATCACGTCGACCGACAGCTGCGTCTGCACGTCAAACGTGCGAAGCGAGTCAATCTCGTCATCAAAAAAATCAATGCGGATGGGATACTCGGCGCTATAACCAAAGATGTCCATGATCGAACCGCGGCAGGCAAACTGTCCCGGGTCATAGACATATTCGACCTTGTGAAACCCATTGTCGAGCAACCACTGCTCGATGTCGGCCGGATTGACGCGCTCACCTTTGGTCAACCGCCGCGTGTGCGACTTGACATGGCTGCGTGTCTGCACCCTCTCGGCCAAGGCCTCGGGATAGGTGACGACACACCTCAGCCCCGGGCGTTCGCCCCAGGCTGCAAGCACCTCGGTGCGCAAGATGGCCGATGGCGCGTCGGCCGTGCCATATTTGATGTTGCGCTTGTAGCCCGACGGAAAGAACATGACGGCATCCTCGCCCATCACTCGCGTGAGATCGTGATAGAGATAGCCGGCATCGTCGGCCGAATCTCCAACCACGATCATCGCCCGCTCTCCCATGCGCTTGTTGACAGCCGCAAGAGCCATCGCGGCCGATGAGCCGGCAAGCCCGTAGAGCGACACCACACCGCCACGCGCCTTCACACCACGCTTACCAAAAAGCGCGGACAAGCGCCCGGCGCGGTCGCCTGTCTCGGCAAACCACTCGGCAAGCACCTGCAACTGTGACGCATGCGTGTGTTGTGTCCCCTTTTTGGCCATCTTTAGTATTGCTCTGAAGCGTTGGGGAAGTCTACGTTCTTGACATCCTCAATGTAGTGCCTGAGCGCGTCACCGATGACCTGCGACAAATCGGCATAACGGCGCAAGAACTTGGGACGGAATCCGTCATTCATGCCCAACATATCCTGCACCACAAGCACCTGGCCGTCAGTGCCACTGCCGGCACCGATGCCGATCGTGGGGATGTCAATGCTCTCAGACACCTTGCGGGCCAGATCGGCCGGCACTTTCTCGAGCACGAGAGCAAAGCAGCCTATCGAGGCCAGCATCTTTGCATCCTCAATCAGACGAGCAGCCTCAGCCTCCTCGCGAGCCCTGACGTTGTATGTGCCTAACTGATTTATCGATTGGGGTGTCAATCCGAGATGACCCATGACCGGGATGCCGGCCGAGATAATCAGCTCGATCGACTGGCGCATCGACGCGCCTCCCTCGATTTTCACCGCCTCGGCACCGCTCTCCTTCATGATTCTGACTGCAGATTCGAGCGAATGAAGTGCGTCGCCCGTACATGCTCCAAACGGCATATCACACACGACCATCGCACGTTTGACCGCACGCGTCACACATGAGGTGTGATAAATCATCTGGTCGAGCGTGATTGGCAGCGTAGTCTGATAACCGGCCATCACGTTGGCAGCCGAGTCACCGACCAAAATCACATCCATTCCCGCACCGTCAACAAGCAACGCGGTGGTATAATCATAGGCCGTGAGCATGGCAATCTTCTCGCCGTTCTGCTTCATCTGTTTGAGGCGCAGCGTGGTGACTTTGCGCTTGTCGTCAGTGGTGTTAGTAGACATATCTTGATGTTTGACAGTTTTTTAGTTGAGTGAGAGAGAGTGCGTTTGAATAAAATATTTTGCAAAGTTAAAGAGAATTTTGGAGATTACGGCCAAATGCACTAAATTTGTCATCCTTATTCAACACAACTCATCATGCAAAAACTATATACCCTGCTGCTGAGCGTCGCCCTGTCGGCGACAGCCTTAGCCGAGATCCCGACCGGATATTACAACTCAATAAACGGCAAGAGCGATGCAGCCCTCAAGGACGCGCTCTGCGCCCTGCTGTATGACCACACCGAGGTGTCGTCCTACACCGCATTGCCCGAATATTTCAAGCACACCGACGTCTACCCCGGCACAAACCGCTACTGGGACATGTACAGCGACATACCGGTGTATACAAACGGCACGTTCGGCACCTATCTCAACCGCGAGCACTCGTTTCCCAAAAGCTGGTGGGGCGGCTCGACCTCTACTCCGGCTTACGTTGACCTTAACCACCTCTACCCGTCAGAGAAAACCGCCAACTCGGCCAAAAGCAACTATCCGCTCGGCGTCGTCTCGACCGCCAAATTTGACAACGGTGTCTGCAAGGTCGGATTCCCTGTCACAGGTCAGGGAGGAGGAGCCTCACAAGTATTCGAGCCGGCCGACGAATACAAAGGAGATTTTGCGCGCACCTACTTCTACATGGTCACAACCTACCAAAACCTCACCTGGGCGCCAAAATACCAATGGATGATGGCACAGAACACCTATCCTACTCTCAAGGACTGGGCGATCGCGCTGCTGCTCAAATGGCATGAGCAAGACCCCGTGAGCCAAAAAGAGCTCGACCGCAACGATGTGGTGTA
>CAZKYR010000072.1:3723-6862 GCA_964557035.1 uncultured Bacteroides sp.
CCGCAACCCGTTTATCGACTACCCCGAGCTGGCACAGTATATCTGGGGCGACAAAGTCGGTCAAAAATTCTACACCGGCGAGCAAGGAGCCCCCTCGGGCGACCCCAACCTCATCACCCCCGTACAAGACATGGAGCTCGACTTTGGCCAGGTGGCGCTCGGCAGCGAAGGGACAGCCCGACTGCAATTCAAAGGCACCAATCTGCAGGGTGCGCTGTCGTTGTTGCTGTCGCGCGGCGACAAAGAGATGTTTGAGCTGACCCAGACTTATGTCAACGCATCACAGGCCAACACAGAGAGCGGTTTTTGGGTGACGGTCAAATACAAGCCCACATCGCTCGGCACTCACACCACACGCCTGATCGTGTCTGACGGCGGTCTCGAAGGCTCGCGCGGCATCGGTCTACGCGGCGAATGTCTCCCCGTGCCCAAACTCACCGCCCCCGTGGCCACACCACCCACCGACATCACCGACGACAGCTACACGGCCAACTGGAATCCCGTCGCCGGCGAGGTCGTCGACTATTACATCGTCCACCGCACACGCTACAACGGAGCCTCATCATCGGTCGAGGACCTGCCGGCCGAGGACTGCTCGCTGCTGATAACCGACTTTGCCGACTCAGAGTCTGAGAGCTACAGTGTCAAATCGGTGCGTCTTGGATATGAGTCAACATTCAGCAACACCGTCAATGTACAGCATGCCGGAGTCACCGGTGTGACCATGGACGCTCCTCTCGGCGCAGCATGGTATCCGGGCGGCGTGCGCATCATCACTGCCACTCCGCAGACCGGACTGCGCATCATCGACATGTCGGGCCGCACAATCGTCGCGCTCGAGCAAGTCGTCGACAATGACATCATCGAGCTGCCCGCCGGTGTCTACCTCATCGTCACCGACTCACACCGCAAACCGATCAGAATAGCAGTGAGATAATGGACAACATCCTCGACCGCGTGCGCTACCTGCACTCCATCTCACATCTGTCACAAGCCGAATTTGCCCGCCGTCTCGATCTCGACCCGTCACAAATCTCAAAAATATTGTCGGGCAAGCTGCCGGTGTCAAAGTCGTTTGTCAACCGCATCGTCATCGAGATGGGCATCTCTAAATCGTGGCTCGTCAACGGCTCAGGCACACCGTACAGCAAGGAGGAACAACCCCGGACACTGGTGCTTGACGACAAAGACGAGTATGAGCTTGCCCGACAACAGACCCCTGCCGGTCATGGTACGCCGGTGTATGACATCGACGTCACGGCCGGATGTGTCGAGCTGTCGCGCATGTTCACCAACGACCGCATCACCGGCTATGTCGACCTGCCGCGGCTCAACCCCGACAGCGTGCTCGTGCGCGTGAGCGGCGACAGCATGACCCCGATCATCCCCGACGGTGCCCTGATCTCTATCAGGCCGGTGCCCATCGACGGCATCTTGTCGTGGGGGTCGATATATGTCGTGGTGACTGACGACTACCGGTTTGTCAAATATCTCAGGCGCGACCGCAACAGCCCCGACAATGTGCTGTTGCACAGTGCCAATCCCGAATATGACGACATCGAATTGGAGCGTTCCGAGATACGCTCGCTGTTCATGGTCGAGAATGTCATCACCTTCAGGACATTGCAGTAAGAGCCTGTCACTTAAGGACACGACCTTTTAGGCAGAAACAAGCTCTGCACAACACGCTTGATTAACATTTGCAAATGAGCAAAACCGGCTATTGACGCGACCCTTACGGTTGTGTCAATAACTTTTTTGTGCAGCAGCACATTTTTGTCAATAAAGATTTGTAAACGGCTGCTGATTTTTGTAACTTTGGGGTCATAATTCACCTGTCAATATTGCGCACACAATCGACTATGACTCAAGAAGTTTATCACATACCGGCACTGCTACCTCAGACACTCGACGCCCTCGACATCAAACCGGGAGGCATCTATGTCGACGCCACCATGGGCGGCTGCGGACACTCACGAGCCATAATCGAGCGTCTTGACGCCGCCCGCGGAGGGCATCTCTACTCGTTTGACCAGGACATGGACGCCGTCAACCGGGCCCCGCACGACGAGCGATTCACCGTCGTGTACTCAAACTTCCGCTTTCTCGCCAACTTCATGCGCTACTATGGCGTGGAGAGCGTGGATGGCATCCTGGCCGACTTAGGCGTGTCGTTTCACCACTTTGACGACGCCTCGCGCGGTTTCTCGTTCAGACACGACGGCGCCCTCGACATGCGCATGAACAACCGCGGCGGCCGCACAGCAGCCCAACTGTTGGCCGACAGCGACATCGACCGCCTCACCGAGATTCTCAAACTCTACGGCGAAGTGCGCAACGCCCGACGCATGGCCGACGCAATCGTCAGCGCACGCGCTCAGGCCCCCGTTGACACGACCGAACGCCTGGCTCAGGTGATCGCACCCCTGATCGATCCGCGCCGCGAACGCAAGGAGCTGGCGCAAGTCTATCAGGCACTCCGCATCGTCGTCAACGATGAGATGTCGGCCCTGACAGCACTGCTCACCCAGTCGCTCAAGCTGCTCAAGCCGGGCGGCCGTCTCGCAGTCATCACCTATCACTCGCTCGAAGACCGTCTGGTCAAAAACTTCATGCGCACAGGCAACCTCGAGGGACATGACACCCGCGACTTCTATGGCCGTAGTCTCGCGCCGCTCAAGCCGATCGGGTCAAAACCGATTGTGCCCGACGAGGCCGAGGTCGAACGCAATCCCCGCTCGCGAAGCGCCAAACTGCGGGTAGCCGTCAAACTCTAAAATCTCGCACACGCCATGGCCTCAAACAAAAAATCAGATAAAAAATCATTTTTCAAAGACAACTATCTGTCGCGGCTGATGCACGGGCGCATGTTGTCAACCGACTTTTTGTCGCGCAACTGGATGACAATCTTCATCATCGTGTCTATCATCTTTGTCTACATCACAAACAAATACCAGTGCCAGACGCGCATGGAGACCATCCAGAAACTCGAACACGAGCTCGAGAAAATCAACAGCGAAGGCGTGCGCCAGAAAAGCGCCTACATGAGCCACATCCGCGAGTCATCGATGCAGGAACTCGCTGACACGATGCATCTCGACCTGCATCCCCAAGAATATCCTCCCTTCTTCATCACATA
>CAZKYR010000072.1:6872-8013 GCA_964557035.1 uncultured Bacteroides sp.
GCAAATGAAAAAAAACTCTCTTCTCACCATCATTTTTCGTTTCGCCTTCATCGTGGCGTTTATTTTGCTGTTGTCGTTCATGATCGTGTACAACATGTTCAAGACGACAATCGTCGATGCGTCAAAATGGAATGCCAAAGCCGACTCGTCGTTCAACATCATCAAGTCGATACCCCCCGTGCGAGGCAACATCCTGGCCGCCGACGGCTCAGTGCTCGCCGCCAACCTCAAGTTCTATGACGTGCGCATAGACTTTGACTCAGAGCGATTCATGAAAAAACGCTTTTTGGCAGCCGTTGACTCACTCTCAGACTCGTTGGCGGTCTACTTTCCAAAATATGACCGCAACGAGTGGCGCAAGAAGCTCATGGACGGCTTTGAGGACCGCAACCCCCGCTACAACTCAAAAGGCGTGAAACTGCGCAACATACAGACCATCATCCGCAACATAGACTATTCGCAAGTCGAGAAGCTGCGCTCATTCCCGTTTTTTGAAATTCGCGGAAGCAACAAAACCGGCCTGATCGTTGAAGGCAAGACACGCCGCAGCTACCCATACGGCGACATGGCGATACGCTCGATAGGCTATGTCGGCGAGACCGACAAAGACCCCACTGTCAAAGGGCGCGCAGGACTCGAACAAGCTCTCGACTCGCTGCTCTACGGCATCCCCGGCACGACCAAAAAAGTGTCGCTCACACGCGATGTCACCGACTGGCGCGACCAACCGGCCGTGCCGGGCTACAACGTGCTCACGACAATCGACATCGGCATGCAGGACATCGTGGAGAACGAGCTCAACCGCGTGCTCGAGGCCTGTCATGCCGAATGGGGAGTAGCCATACTGATGGAGGTCGCCACAGGCGACATCAAGGCGATCTCAAATCTCGAGGAGGATGTCATCGGGGGAACCGGTCGATATATCGAGGCCAAAAACCGCGCTCTCGAAGGCTTTGAGCCGGGCTCGGTGGTCAAGCCCATATCGATGATGATAGCCCTCGAGGATGGATTGGCTTGCAACATCGACTCTGTCGTTCCAATCGGCAGCTCGTGGGCATATGCCGGCGGACGTCCCATCACCGACTCGCACTTCAGCGCATCACTGACAGTCAAAGGCATCATCGAGCAGTCGTCAAACATC
>CAZKYR010000073.1:0-7965 GCA_964557035.1 uncultured Bacteroides sp.
TCGCCTCGGTGGGCCGTTACCCCGCCGACTAGCTAATGCGCCGCATGCCCATCCTTTGCCGGATCACTCCTTTGACCTCCCGGGGATGTCCCCGGAAGGTATTATGCGGTATTAGACGGAATTTATTCCGCTTATCCCCCTGCACAGGGCAGGTTGCATACGTGTTACTCACCCGTGCGCCGGTCGCCGGCAGCTGTAGCAAGCTACAGCCCCGCTGCCCCTCGACTTGCATGTGTTAAGCCTGTCGCTAGCGTTCATCCTGAGCCAGGATCAAACTCTTCGTTGTTGTTTATCTTGTCTTTTTCTTTTTCCTAATAGAATTGAAATATGACAAAACTTCTTTTTGTACTGTTTTGCCTTCACAAGAAAGTGACTCAACTTATCCGACCGCCATCAGGACTCAGTCCTTTGGCGTCAGCGTCGACCCCGCTGCTCGTTGACTTGTTTATCTTAAGTTTAAACGCCTGTGTAGAATTGACAGAGTGTCTCATGAGCCGTTAAATTGCCGTTGCAATCTCACGGCACCCATTGAACTTCTCTTGTACTACGTTGTTCTATTGTAAAACTTATCAATGTTCTCATCTCGCTCTCGAAACGCTCGCTCGCGCTAAGCGGCCGAAAAACTTTGCAAAGTTAGACAGAATTTTTGAACTGACAAAATTTTTGTCAAACTTTTTTCAAAATTTTTTTCGCGGCCCTCATCCGGACCCTCAGGACTCATCTGAAATCCCTCGGAAACCAAAATTCTCAAGACCCGGCCGGCTTCCACCGACCCGCTCACCCAAGACCTCCGTCTCAAAAGCGAGTGCAAAGTTAGACATTTCTCTCGACCCCACCAAATATTTTTATACCTTTTTTGCGTTAAAAAATCTATAGTAAATTATATTTTACTAATATTCAGATGATTAGACGCTGAAAAATTTATGTTATAAAACATATTTTTTAAACACATCAGTTAGATCGCATGTATCTGAGAGTAGAAAAGAGGGTAAAGCAGGCCGGCCAAAGGTGACGGGAGGAAGTGCCTTGATAAGGTCGCGAATGAATGGCGATGAGCGTTGGTGACGGTGCAAGTGCATGGCGAAGCGTGGAGGGTACATCGATATGCGAATGGATGGCGAGGCGTGGAGGGAAGGAGCAGTTGGTGGTTTGTGAGAAATGTTGTAACTTTGCAGGCGGTTTTGCGCGCGTTGTTTTATTGGTACGCGTACACGCGTGATGACGCCGAAAAATTAAATAATGCTAAAAGCTCAACCAATCAGACAGCTCGATTGTCTAATAAGCAACGAATCAAAGAATAAAATATAAAACACAAAAATATGGAAAATAAAGAATTGGACGGCCGCAGCTATGCTCTTGGTCTGAGCATGGGCAACAATTTTAAAAGCTCGGGCATCCAGCAGATCAACGTGCAGGACTTCGCCGACGGCGTTGCTGCCGTTTTCTATGGCGAGGCCCCCAAAATGAGCTATGATGAGGCTAAGGAGGAGATTCGCAAATTCTTCACCGCCATGGAGGAGAAACAGCGCGAGGAGGCATCAAAAATGGCCGAAGTAAATCAAAAAGCCGGTGAAGCCTTCCTGGCTGAGAATGGCAAGCGTGTCGAGGTAAAAACCACTCCGTCGGGCTTGCAATATGAGGTGCTGACCGAGGGTGACGGTCCGTGCCCCACCGCAACTGACCAGGTTGAGGTACACTACACGGGCAAACTCATCGACGGAACGGTGTTTGACTCATCGGTTGACCGCGGCATGCCGGCTACGTTTGGCGTGACACAGGTGATCCCGGGCTGGGTGGAGGCTCTGCAGCTGATGAAGGCCGGCTCAAAGTGGAGACTTTTCATCCCGTCAAACCTGGCTTACGGACCCAATGGCGCCGGTAACATCATCGGCCCGAACGCAACCCTGATTTTTGATGTCGAGTTGCTCAAGGTCATCGGCAAATAAGAACGCAAATATAAACAGTTATAATTTCATAGCGCACAGGCCACGATGATGCTTCCCCCGACGGGGGAGGCGCACCGTGGTTGGCGTGTAAAAAGAACAAGCAATGAAAAAAAATCTCATCGCAAGCGCGACTATCATCGCTCTTGCTTTCGCTGCGACATCGTGCAGCGACCCCGTCAAGACACAACTCGCCAATTCGACCGACGCGGATGGCGAGCAGTATGGCAAAGAGGTCATCACCATGGGCAATGATGTTGCCGAAGTCATGGGTACATTCCAGGGCGCCAACGACCGCAAAGCCCTCGAGCAAAACTATCTCCCCACCCTCCGCGCCGAGCTCGACGATTATCACGCCAAACACTTTGACCAAAAGGCATTTCTCGAGGGTATGCGTGCCGCCTTGTCGGCAGACACCACTGACTTCTCATATCGCTACGGCTACCAGCAGGGCTTGATGATGCGTCAGAACATCGACGGCATGGCAAAGGCATACGACATGCCCGTGCCCACCTCGACATTCTACAAAGCATACGTCAAAGCTCTGACAGACAGCACTGTTGACAATCGCATGGAGGAATTGCAACAGCAAGCCGGCGAGCTTGACATGGAGTTGCAGGCCCGCAAGCAAGAGGTTGATCAAAAACGCATCGAGAAGGCTCGCAAAGCCAACACAGAGGCGGCAGAGGCCAAGAAAAAAGAGCTGCTCGAAGAGGGATACAAAGAACTCCCCTCGGGTATCATTTACAAAGTTAACAAACAAGGCGCAGGCCGCAAAGTGAACCGCGATGATGTGGTCATCATGAACTACACCGGCAAGCACCTCAACGGCAAAGAGTTTGACAGCACCGAAGGTAACCCGATACAAAGCGCCGTGCGCTCGTTTGTACCCGGCTATCAAGAGGCTCTGCAGCTGTTGGCCAAGGGTGGCAAAGTGACGGTCTACATCCCGGGGGAGCTTGCCTACGGCGAAATGGGACAGCCGCGCGCCGGCATCGGCCCCAACGAGATGCTGATGTTTGAGATCGAGGTTGTCGACATCGCCCCCGTCGAGCCTGAGGAGGCAGATGCCACCAACGCAGTGGCCGGCATCCCTGAGGAAGTACTCAAAGCCGCTGCCATGTCGGGCCAGAGCTTCTAACATACAGGTCGTTCAAAAAACACCTAAAAGGTGCGCCAAATTGCTTGGTGCACCTTTTTTTGTTTGCTGTAGGGTGTGGTTTTTAGGGTCGCTAAGGTCTTTAAGGTCGCTAAGGTCTTTAAGGTCGCTAAGGGCGCTAAGGTCTTTAAGGTCGCTAAGGGCGCTAAGGTCTTTAAGGTCTTTAAGGTCTTTAAGGACTCTAAGGGTGCTATGGATAACACGCCGAGGGGCAAGCGGACGCACGAGCCGTGCGTCCCTACTCACGCCTGAGGTTCAATGCTTAACACATCGTCGCTACACGCCTCGCAAGGGGCGTAACAGAGAGAGAGCGTTACAAGGAGCGTAACAAGGAGCGTAACAGGGAGAGGAGCGCAACAGGGAGAGGAGCGCAACAAGGAGCGCAACAGGGAGCATAACAACAAGGGCCGCAACAGCTGTGTGTCGCGGCCCTTGGGATGAATGTTAGCGATAGCCTGTCGGCTTATTTTGCTTTGAATGTAACTGTCAGGTTCTTGACATCAAGGGTGACAACGTATGTGCCCGCTGCGGGGATCACGTAGTTGTTGTCGCTGCCGTTGAACTCGACGTTGCCGTTGTTTGTACCAACGCTGGGTGAATCCCAAGAGTTGTTGGTGACAATCTTGAACTGTGAGTTGTCGTTGACTGTGGTGATCTCGGCAGTCCAGGTGGTGTAATCTGATGAGTGTGTCATCTGTACGCCCTCTGTTACTGTCCAGTTGTTGTACTCGCCGACAACCGATACGCTCTCGATCTTGGTGAGCTGATAGGTGAGCTTCTCGAGGTTGGCATCGGCATAGTAGAAGCCGGTAGCTACGGTGACTGCCGAGGGTTTAGCGCCGCCGACAACGACAGTACCTGTGAGAGCGCCCTCGACGTCAGACTCGGTTGAGATCTGAGTTGCTTTCTGATAGTTGTCAGATGTCATGAAGCGGAACTCGTCTTTGATGTAACCAAAGCCGCGATAGTCTGAGTAGTACTCGTCGGTGATCATCTTGAATGTGGTGACACCGCGTGAGCTCCAAGCCGATTTCTTGGCTGTCAGATAGATGGCATCGTAAGCGAGCTTGAGCGAGTAGGTCTTCTCAACCAAGTTGACAGAGAGACGATAAGCGCTGACGTTGGCAAATTTGCCGGGGGTTACGTCTGCGAGTGTACCCTCTTCGAGCGAGCCTGAGTTTTTGAACACTTTTTTCTGTGAGTCGGGGTCGAGCACCAGTTTTGCGCCGATCCAGCTGTCCATCTGACCTTTCACGGTCGACTCGGGAACGATGTACCAGTCGGTGTTCTCGAGGTCGTTCTCAACGAGGATGTTGAAGACGGGATCGTCATAGACGTTCTCATCTGACTCGTGAGACATGAGCTCGGCATTGCTCAGATCGGGAGCCTGGCCGGCAGCCGCGCGCACGAGATAGTAGTTCTCGTCGACAAAGACTGTCATGGCTTGTTTTGCGCCGAACTTCTGTTCGCCAAAGTAGACATCGATGTCGCCGATACGAGCCTGCGAACGGCCGTCAACGGCATACATTGCGATGCGGAGATATGAATCGCGAACGACAGGATTGAGGCCATACACCTCTACGAGTGCATCTTGAATCTGAGAGGGTGTGACATACACCTTGTCGGCTTTGTATTCGCCCTCGATGGCTGCATATTTCTCAAAGTCTGCGCTGTTAGACAGCTGTACAACGGGTTTGAAGGTGTACTTGTCGGTCCAGGCATCAGATTTGTTGGTGAGCTCGGCGATTTCGATGGGTTGGTCCTCAACCATCAGAGCGTCGAGGTCAATCGGCGTTGCGGGCAGGACGACAGCTTGCATCGCAAAACCGTCAGCCGGGATGACCGCCTCTTCGGGGTTGGTCTGGGGCTTGCCGGGAGCGTCCTCGATGTCGTCACAAGCGGTGAAACCGAGGGCGAGTGCGAGCAGACCAAAAAGATAAGCTTTTTTCATATTGTGCTTAAACTTTAAATGCTTGTTAGCTTGATTAAAAATTTTGACTTGTCTGTCTCCGCCGCGACGATTCCCCGGCGGGGGACTCGTCGCGTGGATGATGACTGATTACTCTTCTACAGGGTCGATGGGCTCGTTAGACATGTACACCTTCATGTCGGCTGACGATGAGTCAACCTTGATGTACATGACGCCACCTTCCCAATCGGGGAACTGATAAGAACCTTTACCTTTGACCATTTCGAGGCCTTCTTTAGCCTGGTCGATGGTGAACTCGATGGGGTTGTCATCAGCCTGTGAACCCCATGAATCCTCCTCCCAGCCGGTGAGGGCTGTGTAGAAACGGAAGATACAGTTGTCGCCGCCGGCCTCGATGTTGAATGCACCGTAGAAGATGCCTGAGTCGATGGCGTCCTCGCGCTCGGCAAGGTGCCAGTTGTCATACTTAGCCTTGTTGGCCTCGCTCGGCTCAATCCAGCCCGAAGGTTTACCTACGAGGTAGATGAAGTTTGGCTCGCGGACGCGGAAGTAAGGATCTACGTTGAGGGCGATGATGTTTGAGTAAACATAAGATGAAGGAACACCCTCGAGGTGAGCCACGGCACGGAGATAGATCTTCTGTGTGCCCTGGGGCATATCCTCCTCAGATGTGGCACCATAGAGGCTTGTCAGGGCAGCGGCCATGAGCATGTTTGACACCTGCATCTTGGTCTGTGTGCCGTCAACGGTGTTGATCAGGCGGCAATCCTCTTCTTGTTTAGCGTCAAATTTGCCATTGTCCTTGAGGGGCACGGGGGCAAAATCATTTTTGTCAAGAGCAATCTGCACCTGATAGGTGGTGATTGCGATGAAGCCATAGTCAGGAGCGTTGCAAGTGAGGTTGAGAATACCATCCTCGGTCAGCTCGTAAGTCATATTGGCTGTTGCCGGCACGTTCAGCTTGAATGTCGTGTCCGAACCCGGCTTGATATACTGGGGATCCTTGTCGGCGTCACAGCTTGCAAACGTCAACACGGCTACCAGCGATGCTAATATAATTGATATTTTTTTCATTGTCTTGTTGTAGTTTACAAGTTATCAATAGCCTGTATTTTGGCCGATGCTCTCGACATATTGATAGGGGATCGGGAACACTGTGCGGTAGTTCTCGATGTTTTGACCCTCTAACAGACCACCTTTCCATGACCATACATAGCTGTCGCCTACATATTTGCCAAAGCGGATGAGGTCCTGACGGCGGTGACCCTCCCACCAGAGCTCGCACATACGCTCGTTGAGCAGGTCTTTCTCGTTGATCGAGTTGACTTTGGGCATGCCTACGCGCTCGCGCACTTTGTTGAAGTAGCTGATGCCGTCGCACTCGACACCCTTGAGCTGACACTCGGCGAGCATCAGGTAGACGTCGGCAAGACGGAAGAGGGGATAGTCGGCTGAGCAGAATTGGTTGGTGTTCTCGACACCTGCCTCGTTGTAGTAGTCAGACTCGTCGGTGTAGGTGTATTTGATACCCATGAAACCGCCACATGTCGTGCCTACGCCTGAGAGGTCTTCAATACCCTCGGTGTAAGTACCCTCGTAAATCAGACGGCGGGGGTCGTCGGCTGAGAGAGCCTTAGAGAGCTCGGGACGAACCAGAAGGCCTGACCAGGGAGTTGCGGTGCAACCGAGAGTAGAGAGCAGGTCGGGAGTGACATCTGTACAACCCTCGCGATATGCGCCGGCGGTGAGGTAGGTTGTGCCGCCGTAGGTCTGAATCTCGGTCTTATCTTGCGGGATACCCCAGATGATTTCGCCGTTGCCTACATACTTAGAGTTAGATGCGCAGAAGAGGTATTTGTAGTCAGAAGCAAGAGTGTTGATGGTCTTGGTGATCTCTGTACACTGCTCGGCGCAGTCGCTCCACATCGGTGTGCCGGTGTAGACCTCGGCGTTGAGGTAGAGCTTGGCAAGGAGCATGCGGGCAGCCTCGCGTGACACGCGGCCATAAACTTGCTCGGCTGCAGGCTTGAGGTCGCCGCCGTTGATGAGTTCTTTGAGCTCGGCTGTTGTGAGGTCAAAGAGCTCTTTGCGTCCGAGTGTGGCCGGAGCGGTGCCGACGGGATCATCGGGTGTGATCCAGGGGCCACGGCCAAAGAGGTCGATCAGGTGATAGTAAGAGAGGTCTTTGAGCACCTTGGCCTCGGCCAGCATAGCCTTGCGCTCGGTGGCGCTGATGCCCTCTACTTCGGTCGAGCCGAAGCGTACCAAGAACTCGTTACACATACGGATCTGGAACATGCAACGTGTGTAGGCTGCATAGATCCACTCGTTGTTGTTTGACCATGTGTTGTAGTTGAGGACGGTGTAGCCGGGGTCGTTCCACTTCTCGCAGATGAAAGCCTCGTCGGCTGTGATCTCATTGAGATTCCACATCACACGAGTGTACACACCGGCGCCGCCGTCAGACACAGTCACATTGCCTGACAGTACAAGACCGGCATACAGACGGGCGAAAAAGCCGTTCCACTCGTCGGCCGTGCTCAGCTCAAGCTTGTTGTTGGGGTCGGTCGGGGTCAGGTCAAGGTCACCCACACACGAGCTGGTGCAAAGTGTCAGTGCTACGCCTGCCGCTGCCAAATATTTTGAAATTTTCATATTTCCTTATATATAAATATGTGTTCTGCTTTTTTTTGATTAGAATGTCGCTACTACACCGACCGACACTGTGATAGGACGCGGATAGACGTCGCTGTCGATACCTGAGAACACCTCGGGGTCAAGACCTTTGTATTTGGTGATGACAAACGGATTTTGTACGGCACCATAGAGGCGGAGACGCAGGTTGTTGTCGATCAGGTCGGGCCAGGTGTAGCCGAGAGTGATGTTGTCGCAGCGCACGAAGCCGGCGTTCTCCAGCCAGTAGTCGCTGAGGT
>CAZKYR010000074.1:0-7907 GCA_964557035.1 uncultured Bacteroides sp.
CGGGGCGCGCCGGCAAAGCAGGTGTCAGCATCGCCATCATCCACTCGCGCGAGCGCAACAAGTTGCGCGAGATCGAACGTGCCATCGGCAAACAGTTTGAGCGACGCGAAGTTCCGACCCCCGAGCATATCATCGAGAAACAGCTCTATTGTCTGGCAGACCGCATCGAGCGTGCCGAGGTGCCCGAGGAAGAGATGTCCAAATATCTCCCCGGTGTCCTCAAAAAACTTGGCTGGCTGTCATCTGAGGACCTGGTCAAACGCGTATTTGCCCTCGAGTTCAAACGACTCCTCGACTACTACAAGGACGCTCCCAAAATCGACTTTATCGATGCCAAACCCGCCAAGGAGAAGCGCGAGAAATCAGAGCCCCGCTCTGACGAGGAAAAAGACCGCCGCACCGCTCCCCGCGGCATGGAGCGCATCTACATCAACGTGGGCAAACGCGACGGCTTCTACGCGGCCAACCTCATCGAGATGCTCAACGCTTTTGTCCCGGGCAAACGCGTTGACGTGGGGCGCATCGACCTGCTGCCGTCATACACCCTCTTTGACATCCGCAAAGCTGACTCGCGTCGCGTGATCGGCGCCTTGAAAGGCACTGAGTTCATGGGCAAACGCATATTCAGCGAGGTGGCCGACCCCGAGCGCGACTATGCCCGACTCAGCAACAAACGCACCCGTGAGGCTGACGATGCCAAAGCCGCCGGCAAACGTGCATACGAAAAGTTCCGCAAACGCCATTAACCTATATGACCAATCGCATAATCTTATTTTTCGCAATGTTGTTGTGGTCGTGGGGTGCGCTTTCGGCGCGTCACACGGCTACACTCGCTTTTGACTCGGCGCCCAACTCAGTGATGCCGCTGATCGCGCCCACGGTGCGTCTCGACATGGTCGACTACTACAACGCCGCCTCATCAAAGTCATCGACAAACAACCTCGACGGCAAATGCCACATCACCTCGCTCGGTGCGGAGCATATCAGCGTGCAGGTGAGCGATGCCTCCACCTGGACTCTCGACTTGATCAGACATCGCGGCGACACCATCTACATGGTCAACACCACCGTGCTCACGCCTGCACCCGACTCGATGGTGACATTCTATGACACCGATTGGAACGAGCTGTCGCACAACATCTTCACCCCGCCGACGCTCGACGATTTCGTGACCGTCGGCAAGCTCACGCCCGAGCAAGACGCACTTTTGCGGTCGACGGTGCCCTTTGTCCTCCACGAGGATGAGTATGACCCGGCGACGGGCATCATGACCGTCACGCAGCACATCGCCGACTATGTGCCGGCCGACGAGCTTGCACCGGTCGCTCCCTGGCTGGCCGACAAAATCGCGTATAAATATAACGGCAAAAAATTTGTGAGACTAAAATGAGCGTCGAAAATCCGATCACACTCGCACAGCTCAACCAACGCATCCAGACACTCCTGTACAAGCCCGAGGTCATCAATCAATGGGTGATGGCCGAGCTGTCAGACGTGGCTGAGCGCGGCGGCCACTGCTATCTCGAGCTGCTGCAAAAAGATGACGGCGGACGCATCATCGCCAAGTCGCGAGCAGCCATCTGGGCTAACGTGTGGCAGCGCATAGTGCGCCCTAAATTTGAGCGCGCCACAGGCCAACGTTTTGCGACCGGCATCAAGGTGATGGTGTGCGTGTCGGTGTCGATGCACGCGGTGTACGGGCTGTCGCTCGTCATCAACGACGTAGACCCGTCATACACCCTGGGCGAGCGCGAACGCCTGCGCCGCGAATCGATCGCCCGTCTGACAGCTGACGGCGTCATCAACCTCAACCGCGAGTTGCCTCTGCCGGTGCCTGCGATGCGCATAGGTGTCATCACGGCTCCCGGAGCAGCCGGATATGGCGACTTTGTCAACCAGCTGTTCAGCAACCGCTACAGGCTCAGATTTGACCTGCATCTCTATCAGGCAGTCATGCAGGGGGAAAAGGCACCGGCCTCCATCATCGCGGCTCTCGAACGCGCCGTCACCGATGCCGACGACCTCGATGTCATCGTGATTATACGCGGTGGAGGCGCATCGAGCGACCTCGACTGCTTTGAGGACTACAACCTCGCATACAACATCGCCAACTGTCCGCTCCCCGTCATCATCGGCATCGGCCACGAACGTGACGTCACTCTGCTCGATTTCGTGGCCAACATGCGTCTCAAGACGCCCACCGCCGCGGCCGAATGGCTCATCGCCCAAGGGGAAGCGCAGTTGTCCCTACTCGACCGGCTGTCGCGCGACATCACAGCCACGGTGCAAGCGCGTCTCAACGGCTGTGCCCGGCAGCTGACCCACTGCGAGGGCCTGATCTCGACTATCGGAGCCCGCATCATTGCGCCACAATACGCGCGCCTCGAGATGGCATCCACCCATCTGCCACAACTGACCGCCTCCATCATCGCACGTCACAACGAACGGCTTGACAACGCCGCCACTCTCGCCGAAGCCCTCTCGCCGCGCGCAACACTCAGACGCGGATTCACCGCCACACGCGTGGCCGGACGTATCATTCACAGCGTCGCAGATGTAAAACCGGGCGAAACGATACAAACGATTTTGGCCGACGGCGTCATCATGTCAACAGCCCTCACATCACAAATCACACCAACTAAAGAAAAATGAGCACCAACAACGATACACCCGTTTTCACGCCGGTCGCCGAAATATCATACAGCGACGCGACCGCCGAACTCGACGCCATCCTGCGCAAGATGCAAGGGTCGGACATCGACATCGACATGCTCGCCGCCTACACGCGACGCGCCACCGAATTGATAGCCGAATGCCGTCGACGGCTCACAGCCACCGACGAGGAGCTGAAGTCTATTTTGTCTGACCTGACAGCTCCCTCAGATCGCTGACAATCGCCCGGGCGGCAGTTTGCGACGCCGTCATCGTGCCCAGACATCCGCGCATGTCGGCATACCCCTGCTGTTGCGCCCGATAGCCCGGAGCACCCGGCAACACATCGGCAAGCGCATCGGCCACACGCGACGGCGTGCAGAGATGTAGCAATTCCTCGGCAACTATCTCGCGTCCGACGATGAGATTGGGGAGCGACACATAGTCAACTTTCAAGATGCGCTTGAACAAATTGTAGGCCAAACGCGAGCCGTTTGCGCGGTAGCACACCACCTGCGGCACGCCGATCAGCGCGGCCTCGAGAGTCGCCGTGCCTGATGTCACGAGCGCCCCCTCGGCACAGGCCATCAGGTCAAAAGTGGCATCCGAGACTGTGAGCGTGTCGGGGGCGAGGCGACGATAGAGTGACGCATCGATGGCCGGAGCGGCTGCAATGACAGGGCGCAACCCCGGGAAACGTGATGCGGCCCGAAGCATAACGGGTAGATTGCGCATGATCTCACTGCGGCGACTGCCGGGGACAAGCGCAAGCAACGGTTTGTCGCCGGGGATATGATGCCCGGCCCTGAAACGGTCACCGTCAGCATCTCCGGCTTTGAGTTCGGCCATGCGCCGGTCCACCTCCTCGACCGACGGATTGCCTGCGTATGTGACCTCAATGCCGTGGCGACGGCTGTAATACTCGACCTCAAACGGCAAAATCGAGAATATACGACGGATGTAGCGGCGCATCTTCTTGACACGCCCCTCTTTCCACGCCCACACTTTGGGCGAGATATAGTAGTAGACCGGGATGTTGAGCCGGGCGGCCTCGGCGGCGAGCTTGAGATTAAACGAGGGGTAATCAACCAGTATCAGACAGTCGGGACGCTCGGCAGCGAGTGTTTTCTTCGCCAAGGATAGGATGCCGAGTAATTCGAGCGAGTGGAGTAGAACTTGCGTGAAACCCATGTAGGCCATCGAACTGTAGTGGACGAGCGGCTTAACACCCGTGACCTCCTGCAGTTTATCCCCTCCCAGGAAGACAAACTGCGCCTGCCGGTCAACCTGTTTTATGGCAGCGGCAAGCTGCGAAGCGTGCAAATCGCCCGATGCCTCACCTGCCGATATAAAATATTTCATCTCTTATTGCGTTTGAGTCACAAAGTTACACGAATTTTGGTTAACTTTGCAACTGTTATGGAAAGTTCTGAACAAAAAGATGCCAAAAAGGCAAAAAAACCGCGCCACCTGTTGCTCAAACTGCTCGCTTGGCTGTTTGGGATTGTACTTTTTGTGGTGCTGTTGGCAGCCGGCGTCATCGCCACCGCTTTGCATCTGCTGACCCCCGAGCGTCTCACACCGATTGTAGAGAATGTCGCATCGAACTACCTTGATGCCGACGTGCATGTGGGGCGCGTGGAACTGACCTATTGGAGCACATGGCCCCGACTCGAGGTGCGTGTCGACTCGCTCGACATCGTCAGCCGGTCGCTGAGCCGGCTACCCGACAATCTTGCCGCTCAGCTCCCCGAGGATGCCGACAATCTGATGTCGTTGGCACACATGCGCGCCGGCATCCATATGCTCAACCTCCTCGAGGGTCGCATCGACCTGTATGACGTCTGCGTGGACGGTCTCAACGCCACCCTCGTTCAGGTGGATGACGAGCGGTCAAACTTCAACATCCTCCCCCCGTCAAACGCCGAGCCCGACACCACGGCCACCGAGATACCCGATTTCTCTATCGACCGATTCAGGCTCATCAACACCGGGCCGCTCAAATATCTGTCTCTCTCTGACTCCGTCGCCGTGACGCTGCATCTGCACGACATCGATGTCAGCGGCACAGAGGCTCCGCATTATGCACTGTCTGTCACCACCGACATCGCGTCACCGATGGCCAAGGCATATAATATTGACAACATCAACATCGCGTTTGACGGCCGCCTGACCTGGGACAAAAATGAGCCGTCGGTGATAGCCGTTGACGATCTCACACTCGCCGTAGGCGCTGACGACGCGCTGAGTGTGACCTTTGACGGCGCGCTGCGTGTGGCCGGGGATATTGCTCTCGAGCGGTGGCATCTGTCGGCTCCTTCACTCGAGGTGGGTCGGCTGTGCTCTCTGCTCCCCGAGGAGATGAGCGGATATGTCAAAGGTCTCGACACCAACATGTCAGTCACATTGGACGCCCGCTCGACAGCGCCATATATCATCGGCGACACAATCGCCATCCCCGACATGCATGTCAGCATCGACATCCCGGCGTGCCGCCTGCGCTACGGCGACATGCGCGTGAGCCGTCTCGAGTTCAACGCCGAGGCCGACATCAAAGGGGATAACCTTGACGCCACCAAACTGAGCGTAAACCGACTGCTGTGGCAAGGCAACACGATAGACGTGAGCCTGGCGGGAAAATTCAGCTCGCTGCTCAGTGACCCGCGCATAGATGCGACCGTGATGGGTCGCGTGCGCCTCGACAAGCTTCCCCGCATACTCACTCGTCAGCTGCCGTGCGAACTCGCGGGCACCGTGGGGATGCGCAGCCGCCTGAGGATGCGCATGTCACAGCTGACACCAAAGCGCTTTCACCGCATCGGTGTTGACGGCACCATTTCGCTGCGCGATTTCAACATGACGATGCGCGACAGCTCGATGACGGCATTTGTCAATGAGGCGATGCTCAAATTTGGCAGCAACAGCCACATCGAGACCGAGGTGATGCGTGTCGACTCGCTCCTCACCGTGTCGCTGTCGGTCGACACACTCCACCTCGACAACGAGGGGATGACCGTGGCGGTGCGCAACTTACAGGCCGGATTAGGCTCGCTCAACCGCTCGTCGTCGTCAGACACCACCAACATCAACCCCTTTGGCGGCCGCATATCGCTCGACCGCCTGCGGGTGCGCTCGGATGTCGATTCCATCCGCCTCAACCTGCGCGAGCTCGAGTGTCGCGGCGCTCTCAGACGCTTTGAGGGTGACGGACACAATCCGCGCATCGATCTCGACGTGAAGGCACGTCGCCTGATGGTGAGCGACTTCATCAACCGCATCTCGCTGACACGTCCCGAATTTAGGCTCTCGGCCAACATCAAGCCCAAAAAACAGATGTCGGCACGCCAGCTGGCAATCGTCGACTCGATTGCCGCCGCCCACCCCGACATCAGCCGCGACTCGGTGATGGTGCTGTATGCCGAGCGTCGGGCAACCCGCCGGGCCAAGCGGCAACAAGAGCGTGCCGAGGCCGCCCGTGCCGCTCGTGAAGCCGGCGAGGAAATACTCGAATTTGAGGTTGACAGCGGGCTAAAAGCACTGTTGACCCGTTGGGATATACATGGGCACCTCTCCGCTCAAAAAGGGCGTATCACGACCCCTTACATACCGCTCAAAAACCGTCTTGAGCATCTCGACTTTGACTTCACGACCGACAGCGTGTCGCTCAAAGAACTATATCTCAAGTCGGGCCAAAGCGACTTCACCCTCAGCGGCACCATCTCGGAGATACGCCGCAACCTCACCGGACGCGGTCAGAATCATCCGCTCAAAATCGAGCTGTCGGTCAAGTCTGACACCATCAATGTCAACGAGCTGACACGCGCACTCTTTGCCGGCTCGGCGATGGCCAACGACTCTACCCTGGTCGCACGCAACGATGCCGACGACGATGTGGACATCGACTATGAGATGAACGACACCGACGAGATGGCGGCTCTGATTGTGCCGCGCAATATCGATGCCTCGCTCGATGTCCATGCCGGCAAAGTGCTCTACTCTGACCTGCTCTTTGATGACTTCACCGGACAGGTGCTCGCCTACGACGGCGCCATCAACCTGAGGCAGCTGGCCGCCACGACCGATGCCGGCAGCGTCGACCTGTCGGCGCTCTACTCGGCTCCCGACCCCTCTGACATCAAGCTTGGAATGGGCATGAGGGTGCACAACTTCAAGCTCGACCGGCTGACGGTGATGATTCCGGCCATCGACTCCCTGATGCCGATGATGCGCAACTTCAGCGGCAATGTCAACGCCGACCTGGCCCTCACCACCGACATCGCGCCCGACATGAACCTCGACATCAGCAAGCTGACCGCTCTGCTCAAAATCGAGGGCGACTCGCTGGTGCTGATGGACCCCGAGACATTCCGCATCGCCTCCAAATGGCTATTCTTCAAAAACAAAGAGCGCAACATGATTGACCACCTCAGCGCCGAAATTTCGGTCGAGAACTCGATGCTCAGCCTCTACCCGTTCATGTTCAACATCGACCGATACACCCTCGGCGTGATGGGCCGCAACGACCTCGACCTCAATCTCGACTATCATGTCTCGATCATAAAATCTCCCATACCGTTCAAATTCGGCATCAACATCACCGGCACTGCCGACGACATGAAATTCAGATTGGGAGGCGCCAAGATCAAGGAGAATATGGTCATCGAGCGCGTGCAGATTGCCGACACGGTGCGCGTCAACCTCATCGACCAATTTGAGAAAGCATTCCGCCGTGGCGTCAACGCCGCACGCACAGGCCGTCTCACGATCGACGAAAAGATGCCCGAGGGAGTGCTCGACGGCACTGTCACGTCAGGCACAAAACCTGAAGAACCGGCCACCGACGAGCCGGCCAATACCCTCGACATGCTGCGTCAGGCGCTCAATTCGATTCCGCCCGACTCGTTCGGCAAAAAATAGAGATGGCACAGCATAATCAAACCGGCAGATGGGGCGAGCAGCTCGCCGTCGACCGCCTCACGTCGCTCGGCTACGCCATCCGCGAGCGCAACTGGCACATTAACAAACTCGAAATCGACATCATCGCCGTCAAGGGGCGGCGCATGGTGTTTGTCGAAGTCAAAACACGCTCGAGCGACAAATTTGCCGACCCGATCGAGGCTGTCGACAGCCGCAAGCGCGCACGTATGGTCAAAGCCGCCGATGCCTACATGCGCGGCCTCACCGAGCCGTTTGAGTGGCAATTTGACATCTTCCTCATCATCGGCACCCCCGACAACTACACTCTCGACCACATC
>CAZKYR010000075.1:0-7837 GCA_964557035.1 uncultured Bacteroides sp.
GATTTGTATAAGGCTTATGAGGACATCGAGCGTGAGCGCAAACTCACACCCGAGGAGAAAGCCGAACTCAAGGAGTACCGCCGTCTGGCCGATGCTTGCACTCCGTTGGCAAAAGGTCTCAGCTCAGAGTACTGCAATCAGAATGCCTATGACTGCATTCAGATTCATGGCGGCTCGGGCTTCATGAAAGATTATGCATGTGAGCGCGTATATCGTGATGCCCGCATCACTTCTATCTATGAGGGTACGACCCAGTTGCAGGTCGTTGCTGCCATCCGTCACGTCACCACAGGCACATATCGTACACTCATTGACACTTATGCAGCGATGCCTGTCAGCGATGAACTCAAAGCACAGGTTGAGATAATCAAACCGCTGGTTGACAAGTATCAAGAGGCAATTGATTATGTTCAGTCTTACGGCAACACTGCCTACACCGACTTCATGGCTCGTGCCCTTGTCGAGATGTCAGGCGACCTGGTGATGTCTTATCTGCTCATCACGGATGCTTCGCGCTACAACAGTGAGTCAATGACACGCAGTGCAAAAGTTTATGTTAATTTGGCTGCGGCCAACATTGCCCGTAACTTGCAATTTATTCACTCGGTCAAACCTGAAGAGATCGATCTTTATAAGGCTTGATTGACGTAGCAATACAAATCTGATCACACCCGGCCGATAAGTAAACAATGCGATTCGGTCGGGTGTTTTTATATAGTTCAACGTTCACAAGTGCGTCAACTTGTGAATATAGAATTATCAAAAAAATTGAAATATGAATATTGTTATTCTTGACGCTCATTCGCTTAATCCGGGCGATTTGACTTGGGACGAGTTTTCGCAACTGGGCGAAACTGTGCTCTATGCGCGTACATCTCCCGATTTGATTGTAGAACGTTGTCGCGATGCTGAGGCAGTGCTGACAAATAAGGTGCCGTTTACCGCAGAGACGATGGACGCACTACCCGACTTGCGTTACATCGGTGTACTCGCTACAGGCTACAATATCATTGACACTGAGGCAGCAAAAAAGCATGGAATTGTAGTCACGAACATCCCGTCGTACAGCACTGACTCGGTTGCTCAAATGACAATTGCTCATCTGCTCAACATCACTAACCGCGTCGATGAGTATGCGTGCGAAGTAAGGGAGGGTCGCTGGGACTCGTGCCTCGACTTTTGCTATTGGAATGACCCTATAACCGAACTGGCCGGAAAAAATATGGGCATAATTGGCTATGGGAGCATCGGACAAGCCGTTGCCCGTGTTGCGCTTGCCTTAGGCATGAAAGTTGTCACACATACATCTCGCGACGTGTCGCAATTGCCCGACGGTGTCACCCAACTCAATTCGCTCGACGATGTTTTTAGACAGAGCGATGTTCTCTCGCTCCACTGTCCATTGACCGATGATACCTATCATCTCATCAATGAACGCACTCTTGCTTTGATGAAGCAAAGCGCCATCATCATCAATACAGCCCGCGGAGCCCTCATTGACCAACCTGCATTGGCTGAGGCTCTAAATTCAGGTCACATCGCCGCCGCAGCACTCGACGTTCTTGACCCAGAGCCGCCAAAACATGACAATCCTTTGCTGACAGCAAAACATTGCTACATTACGCCACACATTGCATGGGCGTCGACCGAGGCGCGCAAGAGGCTCATAGCTATAGCATTTCAAAACCTCAAGGCATGGGAAGCGGGCAAGATTCAAAATGCTGTCGTAGGCTGATACGTGCTCGTAGAACAGATTGAACACTCACCACTAAAAATTCTTGTGGACTGAAATTCTACAAGCTCTCGAGGCGATTGTGGTCGCTGTAGGAGTAGTAGCCGTTGTGACTGATAATGATGTGATCAAGTAATCTGATATCAAGCAGCGTAGCACCATCGCGGAGCTTGCGCGTGAGTTTGTCGTCTTGTATAGACGGGTTCAGATTGCCTGAGGGGTGATTATGGACCACTATAATGCCCGACGCCATACGGTCGAGCGCATTTTTAAGCACCACTTTGCTGTCGACTACAGTAGCCGACATGCCCCCCTGACTGATGCACATTTTTGACTCTATGCAATTGCTTTGATTGAGGCATAACAGCCAAAATTGCTCTACATCGAGCCTTTCGAGGCGTTGTCGCATCTCATCAAACACAATTTGTGAGTGTGAGACTTTTGTCCTATGTTGTTTTTCGATTGCGCGGCAACAACGCGTGCCAAGCTCGATGGCAGCTGCAAGAGTGACTGCCTTTGCTTTTCCCATGCCTTTGACACTGTTAGCAAGCCGGTACATCCCGGCATGGGACAATTGTGCCAACGAATTGTCATATTTAGCCAATATCTCCTGACTCATCGAGACAACCGATTTTCCTTGCATGCCTGTCGACAGCAAAATGGCTATCAGTTCGGTGTCAGTGAGCGAGGCAATGCCATTTGCTAACGCTTTTTCGCGAGGACGCTCGTCGCTCTGCAAATCTCGTATGCGCAGGGATACGTTATTTTCATTTTCGTTGTTCATAGTTAACTGTCAATTATTTGCCACGTCTCATTTCAACTTCCTGTTTAATGTCGCGTCCTCTGCCTAAAACATAAGTTTTAAAAGCTGCACGCAGAAAACCTGTTCCATATCCGGTCAGTTGTATAAGTGACGCGGGGATTGCCAGAAGCGCAATTTTTAGTGAGTGAGTCTCAATATATGCCGCGACAAAGAGCGCTGCAAGATAGATTGCAGGCAGCAACAACCACAGTGGAGAAACGAAAATGGCTAACAGAATGATTGCCAACAATCCCAAAACAAACAAGCTTGGGAGCAAATGCACAAACTTCAATGACCCGGGATAGAGGAGATGTAACGTGATGCGCGACATTCCGAATACATGCACCTGCCTGAAAAATTTGCTGAAATTCACGCGCCGTTTGTGGTAGACATGAAGGTCGGAATACAACCCTATATCAAATCCTTTTTGCCTAATGCGAGTAGACATATCAATGTCTTCAGAAAACATTTCTCTGAAACCACCGACTGCATCGTATACTTCTCGGCGAAATCCCATGTTGAATGTACGTGGAACAAACTTTTCCATGCTCACTTTGCCCCCTCTGATACCCCCTGTGGTGAGCAATGAGGTCATTGCAAAATTAATTGCTTTCTGCGTGTCGCTAAATGATGAATGAGCTGCATCAGGGCCACCGAAACAATCGTGAGGCTCGTTGAGAGTGAGAATCTCGAGCTTCTCAAAATAATCTGGAGGAATGACGCAATCCGAATCAAAAAAAATCAGCCATTCGCCCTGTGAGTGTTTGATGCCATGATTTCTCGCCGGTGAACGACCTTCATTATCCTTATAGAAATACTTTACATCCAACCCGTTGAGCATGTATTTCTCAACAACTTCTTTACATGGTGCTGTAGACCCGTCTTCGACTATAATAACCTCCACTAATTCGCTGCGGGTCTGAGCAGCCAGCGAACTGAGCAATTCATCTACCTCGTCAGCGCGGTTATAAACAGGTATAATGACCGAATATTTGGGGCGTGTACTCTTCATCAACACATGCGGTTTTTGTAGTCTTCATAGGTGAAGCGTCGCAGATATTCACACTCGCCGTTTGCACGGCACAACACAATGTCGGGGTGTTGCAGGCCATTGAACATCGTTGTTTTTACAGTCGTGTAATGGTTCATATCTTCGAGTGTCAATCGCTGACCTACCGTCAGAGGCCGTTCAAAATACCAATCGCCCATATAGTCTCCGCTGAGGCATGAGTTGCCGCCTAAACGATATGCTGTCGCGCCCTCGACATCACCGCTGCAGCTCTCAGTGATAGCCGGCTGATAGGGCATCTCGAGAGTGTCGGGCATGTGACAGGCAAATGAGGCATCGATGATGGCCGTGCGGATGCCTTGATTCTGTACAACATCGACAACCGTTGTCAGCAGATCGCCTGTACGCCACATGAAAGCACTGCCGGGCTCAAGGATAACTTTGAGCCAAGGGTATCTCTGTTTGAACCCTTTGAGCAACTCGATCAGATGCTCGACGTCATATCCTTCTTTAGTCATCAGGTGACCTCCTCCCATATTGACCCATTTGACTTGAGGCAACAGATGTCCGAATTGCGACTCAAATGCCTCGAGTACTCGTTCAAGGTCGTGACTGGTCGACTCGCACAATTGATGAAAGTGCAGCCCTTCAATACCTGCAGGCAATTTGTCACCCAAACAATCGGCAGTCACACCGAATCTCGACCCGGGGAGTGCCGGATTATAAATATCAGTCTCAATAACCGAACATTGCGGGTTGACGCGCAGGCCGGGCGACACGTGGCGTCCCTCTTTGTTTGAGGCGTTGTAATCAAGCAACTTTTGGCCAAACTGCTGCCATTGTCCCAGGGTATTGAATGTCAGATGCGAGCTCCCCTCTAAAAATTGTCGGAAAGTATCATGTTGATATGCGACACAATAGGTGTGAACGTCTCCACCAAGCATCTCACGTCCTAACAGCATCTCGTTCAGTGACGAGGCTGTCGAGTCGCGACAATACTCTCTGACGATATCAAATGTCCTCCACAGAGCATTGGCCTTGAATGCCATTATAATATTGACGCCGGCACGTTCCTTGACGTCGCTTATCAACCGGAGATTGCGACGTATGCGATCTTCATAAACAACAAATACCGGGGTTTTTAGCTCGTCTACAGTCATAGAATTGTGAATTTAGCAAATTTGAGTAGCAGCGTTTTGGTATCGACGTTGGAAAACCTGACCTTTATGCGATGGTCGGCGTTTGTAGTGTCAATCTCTTCAATGACACCGTCCCCAAATCGTTGATGTCTGATTTTCATACCTGGTTGCAGTTCGTCGGCAGTGTGTTGCGTAGCATCGCTCACCTCTACTGATGGAGTTGGTCGTGCGAGATTATGCGCAACGTGCGCGGCAGTCCTATTGACCGAGGGTGCAGAAGGCGTGTGGAACGACTCTTTGTATCTGCTTACCGGATCAACCTTTACTTTCGTGATGCTGTCAAGGTTAGTGCCTGCGACAGCCTTGAGATACTGTCGGCCTATGTCGTTGATAAAGCGAGACGGACGACATGTCATCGGTTGTCCGTTGCGAAATCGTGAGCCGGCGTAGGACAAGATGCAACGGCGTTTGGCACGCGTGATGGCAACATACATCAGACGTCGCTCTTCCTCGATTTCCATAGGCGATGACGATGCCATTGCTGACGGGAACAGCTCCTCCTCGACACCGACGACTATGACATTACCGAACTCGAGGCCCTTGGCCGCATGAACTGTCATCAGAGTGACAGCCTCTGCATCGCCGTCTTCGGTTTTGTCCTGATCGGTGGCTAATGAGACCTCAGTGAGGAAATAATTCATCCCTAACCCTTCTGTCTCGCCCGACTCCTCTTTCTCAGACACAAACTCGCGCAAGCCATTGAGCAGCTCGGACAAGTTTTCTTGCTTTGATATGCTTTCGGGGGTATTGTCAGTCATGAGCATCGACAATAAGCCGGTACGGTCAATGACAGATGTTCCGAGCGTGGATGCGTCTGCCCCGCGCAAATTCTTGTCAATGAATTCGTTTATCAGGTTGGCAAAAGCCTCGAGCTTGCGCTTTGTGCCCGAATTGACGTTGACCTGATATTGGTCCACATCATTGAGGACGCGCCATATACTTGTGTTATGCTCAAATGCGGCGTGGGCGAGTTTGCTGACAGTTGTGTCACCGATGCCGCGTGTCGGGAAGTTGATGACACGTCTCAGCGCTTCATCATCATCAGGATTGACAGCGAGCCTGAAGTAGGCAATAGCATCTTTAATTTCCTTACGCTGATAAAACGACAGTCCGCCATATATGCGATAGGGAATGTTGCGTTTGCGCAACGATTCTTCGAGTACACGCGATTGGGCATTGGTGCGGTATAAAACAGCAAATTCGTCATATTTTTCACCTGTCACCAAGTGCAGCTGAGAGATGCGGTTGGCCACCATATAACTCTCTTCATATTCGCTGAAATTGTGCACCACTTCCAGCCTCTCGCCATCACCTCCGGTTGTGAACACCTGCTTTGGTATCTGGTGGCGGTTGTGTGCTATGAGGGTGTTGGCCGCATTGATGATATTGCCTGTTGAGCGATAGTTTTGTTCGAGCTTAAATATGCGCAGGTCAGGGTAAGCATTCCGCAAATTGAGGATATTGCGTATGTTTGCGCCTCTGAACGAATAGATGCTCTGGGCATCGTCGCCAACAACGCAGAGTCGGTTTTGCCCGGCTCCGGCTGCTAATTGCGATACTATCAGATGCTGGGCAAAATTGGTGTCCTGATACTCGTCTACCAGGATGTAACTGAAGTATTCCTGATAATGGTGCAATATGTCGGGGTTGTCGCGCAAAAGGACATTGGTGTTATACAACAGGTCGTCAAAGTCCATCGCATCAGCGATGCGGCATCGCGAAACGTACATACGGTAGATATCGGGCATCAAGGGGCGTTTTGCGCGACGATCAGCTTCGGCAAGGTCGCGGTCGGCGGCATATGCATCAGGCGACATCAGTGCGTTCTTTGCCATCGAAATGGCATTCTGTACGACGTTGGGTTTGTAGATTTTGTCGTCGAGCTGCAAATCGCGTATGATGGTTTTTATTAATGCCTTGGAGTCTGAGGCGTCATAGATTGTGTAATCGCGCTTGTATCCCAACCGATCGGCATGAATGCGCAGTATACGGGCAAAAATCGAGTGGAAAGTTCCCATCCACAGTTTACGTGCTGTCTCTTCGCCAACAAGTTGTTGGATGCGGTCGCGCATCTCGCGGGCGGCTTTGTTTGTGAATGTGAGCGCGAGGATGCGCCACGGCTCATATCCTTTTGCAAGGAGATGGACAATCTTGTAGGTCAGCACACGGGTTTTGCCCGAGCCGGCACCGGCGATCACGAGGGCCGGTCCGTCGGTATACTCGACAGCCGCACGCTGAGGTTCGTTGAGACAACTGAGATAATCTTCCATTTCAGGCAAAACGATTCAGCTTTTCGTCATATTCAAACCCGACAGCACGCAATTTGTTGATAATTGTTTTTTTATCAACGTTCATGTCGTCACATAATGCATCGAGCGAGTGATATTCATCACGCAATTTTGTGTTTATAAAGCTCAACAATATGAATGGGTCGGCGGGTATATTATTGGTCATCATCTTTATGTCGGTGTTGTAGTCAAAAGAGGGCGCGTCAAAATGTGATATTTTGGCTCGCCCTCAAAAACGTTTGTCTTTGCGTGACAGATGCGCGATGCATCTATTCACATACTCTCCTGCGGGTCAGGGATTAGGATTAATAATTGCGTGCAAAGATTACCCGGCGGGCCGACGGCTTGCCGGTAACCATACATTTGCCCGGAGTGTCGTCACCGTCAAGGGGTATGCAACGTATGGTAGCTTTAGTCTCTGCTTTTACAAGTTCTTCGGTCTCGGTCGTTCCGTCCCAGTGTGCGAGGATGAAACCACCTTTTTCGATCTCTTTTTTAAATTCGTCGTATGTCTCGACTGTGCGTGTCATCTTAGTGCGATAATCGAGCGCTTTCTTGTAGATATTATCCTGAATATCCTCAAGAAGCGATTGCACACGGTCAACAATGCCTTCGAGCGGCATGACCTCTTTCTCAAGTGTGTCGCGGCGCATAACCTCGATTGTGCCATTTTCAATGTCGCGCGCACCGATAGCCAAACGGACCGGTACACCTTTGAGCTCATAGTCGGCAAATTTGAAGCCGGGACGACGATTGTCGGCATCGTCATATTTAACGCTGATTCCTTTGGCTTTTAACTCATCTATA
>CAZKYR010000076.1:0-7830 GCA_964557035.1 uncultured Bacteroides sp.
CATTGCCCAGGCCGGAACATTGGTCTTGATATACCAATTGAGCCCCGGCTCGGCGGGTTTAATTTCTTCAGGAGTGGTTAACTGTTGGTCATCAAATGAATCATTATCCGCAGTATCATCCGATAAGTCGTTGATAATTAGCGAATTGTCTTGGGGGGGGGTAGAATATGACTCATCCTCGGGGATGACGACCTCGACGGCACGGCCGGGGAAACGGAATGTCACCACCGTGCGACGCAGCGACGGGAAGATGTCGCGCGCCATCTGACGCCACGCAAGACCACCCGACAGTCGTCTGAGCTCCTTCTCGCAGGCATCACGGTCAGAGACATCATCGATGAGGGCAAGCACCTTGTCGCGGTCAGCCATGTCGTCAGCAGCCTCCACGGCAGCTCTGAAGCCTTCCCAATCCTCAGGATGAGACGACACAGTGATAAGCGCCGCCGGGACAGCGGTGTTGTCAACAAGATATGAGCGGATGCGTTTTGAGCGATTGAGAGCCAGACGGCGGTTGAGGTCTTGCGGACCGTCGGGTGATGAGTATCCCTCAATCGTGACAGAGGTCAGTCGGGTTGCTGTTAACAGCGAGTCGGCGACATGACGCAGACGGGCCATCGAGGCGTCCTCGGTGGGTGCAGACAGCCCGATTTGATAGCGTTTGACCACGGTGATTTCATCCTCCACAGCATCTTGAGCATTCGCACCAAGCCATGCTGACAGACACACGAGCGCTACAACCGCACATTTTGGCCGCAATGCGTCCAAGAAAGTCGAGGTCAGGTGTGTCAAAAAACAATTGGCCGCGTGCATCATGTAGGGTGTGCTATGTGATGGATTATAAGGTCAATATAATTAAGACTGTAAAGGATTGTTACTTAAAAACTACCTCAGTCTGAAGGTCAGCGACGTCATGCTCGGGACGAAGACTACACAAAGATACGCATTAAATCAGCACATAACCAAATTATTTGCACAAAATAATTATTCTGTCCCAAAATTTCACCCAAAATATCACCTAAAATTTCGCTCCCCCAATAATGATTCTGCCCTTACTCGGCTACCCGTTTCAGAATTTTCTCTAAACTTATGCTATTTTGCCGGTTTCGATTTCTGATTTAAGGAATTGGAAAATATACACAGCGCCCTGATAGTAGAGGCCACATTCAGGATCGTTGAGCTTTGCAAAGGTAGTGGATGAGTAAAGTTCGTCAAGGGCTCGGCGTACGTCCCAACCATACTCAGCAACAAGCATCTCGGCCAGTTCTGTCGCAAGACATTCGATTTGAAATTGTATATCTTGTGTCATAATATTTTGTGCTTTAATAATTCAACAGCACGTTGAGTTCCGAAAAAATATTGTGTGGCGTGCTCTCCCCTAAATTTTAATTCTTCAACCAACGCACGTGCTGAGAGGTATCCCAAAATATAACGACGTATCTGAACGCCAACTGTGTCATCGGCGATGGGTCCAACTACAATATCGTAAGGATGTGCCGGAATATCCGTATTGTTTTTACGATTCATTACAACAAATTCTGCCCATTCTTCTGAATATTCAGGAAACAATTTTATTGCTAAACCTAAATTTTCAGCCTCATTTTCATCAAACTCAAAACATGTTAAGGTTGGTCTCCCTTGGTTGAGGATTCTGGTAGTGCGTATGGCCATCGACATGGCCTGATCGGGATTGGTATTTAGATAAAAACCTTGCCCGAAATCTTTGCCTCGTTTGCTGCAGGAAAGATTAATTTTATCTATAGCGATATTTGAACCGTGATACAACAGTGTCATATTCTTCCTCCTTCCCGATTGCAAATGATTTGTAAGTCAGAGACTGCATCATCAATTGACAAAGTATGTTCGGCAGCGTAGCAATCAAGGAGAAAGTCTATGCCTGTGAATCGGCGGAGATAAGCGTAGGCCTGTGGGTTGGAGAGACCATATTTTTGAGCGAATGCTCCGACACAAGCCACCACATATTCTATTTTATCATATATTTCTTTCTTATCCATGACTGACATGCTAAACGGAATCCATTATACTTTAACTTGCTAAGTGCAAAGTTAACATTATTTTTTCTAACAGCCAAGAGAGGATCTGTTATATAGACCGACAATCAGTGCTTTGGCCCATGACCTGTTGGCGCGGACTTGTGCGTCCGAATGGGAATGAAACAATCGGGCCGACGCCCGGGGTGAGGTGTCGGCCCGATTTATTGTCTTTGTTTTCATCCTGTGCACGGCGACATCGATCGGCCGGCACGGAGACGGATGGGGGATTCAGACGGTTTACTTGACGATGACTTTGGCGGCGCGGTCTGCTACCTTGACGATGTACATGCCGTGGCTTACGGGTATGTCACATACGTTGCCGTCAACCGTTGAGGTCGCTACCAATGTTCCGTCGAGGCCATAAACCCACACTGTCTCGGCGTCATAGCCTGTGACGGTGATGACGCCCTCACGGCCGATGATCGTGCCTGCGAGTGTCCGGGCAACGTCTGTGATGCCGCTGCTTGCTGTCAAGGCATAGCCGGCGAGGATGAAGCGTGACGAGAGTGTCGGATACTCTGACTCGATGATGGTGCTGATCCAGGGTTGGTCAAGGAACTCAATCGGGAAGTCAATGGTCACGAGTTCATAGCCTGTGCCGGACGGAACAGTGGCAATCTCCTTCTCGAGGGTGGGATAGTAGCTCGCGAAATTCCAGATGATAGGCTCAGGTGATGGATATGTACCGCGGATGGTAGTCTTGGCAGCGTCGGCACCTGTCCAGATGTTCAGTTGCAGGCTGACGTTATTGTAGCCCGAAGTCGACACTTTGGGCAGGTCAATGCGTGTGAGTGCACCATTCTTTGAGGGGATGCCGCACAGCACGTCACCTTCGACGCTCAGCATGTCGCCTGTGAGGAGCCAGCTGTCATTGGCGGGATTGCCCCAACCGATGGCTGCATTGTTGTAAGGATCGTTCACATAGTAGGTGAGGGGGTTGACTTTGAATGTGTCGCCGTTGAAATCGTCGCTGATGGGGAGGTTCAGAGGCGTGCCTACCTGACAAAGAATCAGTGCGGACACGGGCGAGTCGCCCATTGCGTTTGCCGCGGTGATTGCTACCTCAAGGTTGGTGAGAGTGGTGCTCTCTGACATATCCATGGTGGCGAAGTGCAACGGATAGGGGACATCGACAGCATACTCAAAGTCGCCTGTATCGGGATTCAAGGTCCAGACGGTATATGAGAAATTGTCACCGGTCAACGGTTTGCCGTTGATGTCAGTGGTGGGTGCGTCCCAGTCGATGCGCAGTCTGGTGTTTGTCTCATTGTAGGATGCGCGCAGGTTGGTCACCTTGCCGGGTGTGCTCAGCCCCATGGTGCTGACGCAGTTCTTTGACAGACCGATGACATCATTGTATGACGGTGTCAGAACGATGAGGTTGTTGCCGGCAGCGGTTTGCATTTTTACGGTCATGGCCTCGCCGGGGTTGCCGGTGACGGTCTCTGTCGATGCGCCCTGTGAGGTGATGGTGACCGTTATGGTCGCTGTTGTTGGGATGCTTGTGCCTGCGATGGTCTTGTCGGGCATGGTGAAATTGAGACAAGCCAACGATGCGTCTTTCTCATCACGTGTGATAGTGAGATTGCCTACAGCCTCGGGACCATCGATTGATGCTTTGGTTGACTCAGTCACCGAGAGGTCGACGAAGCGCAGCGGTGAGAGGATGCCTTCTTCACTCGATACGCCGATGCCGAGATAGAGCTCTTTGCCGGTCAAGTCGCCGTTTGCCACGAACTCGCCTGAGTAGCGTACCCAGCTGTTGTCCTTGGTGAGGCTGATGGCCGGGACGATTTCAAAGGTCATCGCGCTCTTTGAGGGTGCATCGCCGAGCCATGCCTCGACAATGCCGCCGGGGAGCGTAGAGTCTGCGAGGTAAACGTCAAATGCAAAGGTGTAGACCTTGTTGGGGTCGGCAGTGAATTTGGGCATGAAGATCCAGTCGTCGCTCGCCTCATTGCGTGCAAAACCCGATGTGAGGACATCCATGCCGACGTTGCTGTCAAAATCAAATTCCCACTTGACATTGTCTTTGTCTACATCATCTTGATACATAAGGCTGAACTGCTCCTCGGTAGGCTCGATATTGAACGGTGCGCTCCAGGGTTTACCCACGATGATGGCATTTGAGTATCCAAACTTAGATTCACGGCCATTAGCCTCAGCTGTGACGATGGCCTGATAGTTGGTCAAATCTCCGTCGGGCAAGACGATGCCGCTCATGCTCATGGATGTCTCGGATGTCTCTCCGATCTCAACCGTGTTGACATACACGTGATAGGTGACGCCGCTGAGGGGGTTGCCTACAATGCCCTGTGTGACAGGATTCCATGTGAGCTCGGTCTCGGTGAGGACGATGTTCTCGGGTGTCTCGGGTGTGCCGTCACCGACAAATGCCGAATAGATCTCACCGATACCGCTCTTGCCGGCCACTGAGGGTACGATGCGGATGAAGTGGCTGCCCTCTCCGGCTGTAATGCGGGTGTTTACAACGGCACCGGCATTGTCGCTGCCGCTTTGCATCACCTGATTGTCCACATAGATTGTGTAGTTGACTGCGCCGCTGATTGCCGAGCCATCGACAAGCGTAGCCGGAAGTGTGAAGCTGAGGTCAAAGCCCGTCTGGTCGCTCACGGTTTTCACGTCAGTGACTACTGCCGGTGCATCGCTGACAGCGATGGGGTCGTTGTTCTCTGCGACAAAGTACATGAAGTTCATGTTGCCGTCAAAAGTCCGTATGACAGTCGATTTTTTCTTCACCGGGTCGAGCTCCATCAACACTGAGTAGAAATCTTCTTCTTGTCCGGCGTTATAGAAGTTCCACAGATAAGCCTGGCGCGAGGGCACCCAGATGAGACCGCCGGTGCACTTGTAGTCCGAGAGGTACTCAGATTGGATTGTGAATAACTCGGTGGTCTGGCCTGTGTTGACGTCAATCTGAACCAGTGAGTTGGTATAATAGTCGCCTGACTTGGTGTTGAGCACACCCACAAAGATGCCTAATTCGGGGTTGTAGCATATTGAGCCGGGATAGGTCGAACCTACATTTTTGATGACATAGCCCTGGTTGGGGTTGTTTGCAGGCGCGCTCTTGAAGGCGAATGCCGTGCGGGTGTCATTGAAGCCGTAGCCATAGATGCGATCATCGGCCGAGCAATAGGCCGCATTGAGAAAATAGTTGGTCCATCCCGACGAGATGTCCACGTCCATTTCCTTGTTCACGACGCCGGTGACGAGGTCGCGCTCAACATATTTATAGTAGGCTTGGCTCGGGAAGGGATAGCAGGCTACGTAGCCACACATCTGTCCGTTGCGTATCCACCCTGAGGTCATCTCTATGCCTGAGGCATACTCGCCTTGATAGGCATAGGAGTCTTCCCACAACAATGATGCTGTCGTGCCGGTGGTCGGTAGCTCGTAAAGACCTGTAGTAAACAGATTTTCAATCACGCTGTACTGGTAGCCCATCAGGGTGGGATCGCCCTGATACTGTGCCGTGCCAGTGAGCCATGTACCTGTCAGAACGACTGCGGTACTCAAGATTTTTTTGAATTTCATATCTAAATTAATTATTTTACTAACACACGGGTGGCTTTGCCTGACTTCTTGACGATATATAGGCCCGGCGTGAGGGTCTCGCGCTCTACGCGCACACCTTGCATTGTGTAGACCTCGGAATCACCGTCTAACTCATCGATGATAGCCTCAATTCCACCTATACTTGTAACATACATGGCTGTGACGGTGTCACTTGTTCTCTCATCGTCACCTTCGGGGTCTTTTGAGTATGCTTGGATGAAACATTCACCGGTCACTGTCACCTTCTCGATATTTGATGCAGAGTCGATAAAGTCATTACGTCCCGACTCAGGCGTTATCACTCTATACGCAAGGATGGCGCCCTCGGGAGCGGTAATTGTCACTTCGCCCTCCTCGCCATCAAACTCGTAGCCCGACTCGGGGTCGAATGTCGGTGCTGCGAACTTAGGCAGCTTGTAAATGTAGGTCTGTCCGTTGGTCACATAATATGTGTCGTTGTCTTTGTAGCGGCTCTGAACCGAGATGGTCTGTACGTCATACAGTTCCTCGGTCATGAATACCATGCGTGTGTTGATCTCGTAGGCGCTGATCTCAACGTTATATGAGCTGAAATTGAACGGAATCCAAGATGTCGGCTCACTGAATTCAGGATAGTTTTCGGGGTCAAAGACAATGACGTTGTCATTGATGACAATCGAGTATGACAAATTCTCTTCATGCAGCAGCTGACCGTTGCGGTTTGTGTTGGGTATCATGACGCGTACACCGCCGTAGCCATTCTCAGGGACATAGGGCATGAAGCCTGTCACCAACGGCTCGGCAGGGGTGGGGTCGATATAGCCGGTCTGATTATCAAAAATCGGGAAGATGAAATACTCGAGCACATAGCCTTGCTTCTCGCCCTCTGACACGACCAGCGTGCTTGCCGAGGTGATTTTTGAGCGTTTAGAGTCCATTGTCATGTAGTACTCATTCTCAACATCGAGATATGAGCCCGAGGGGCCTGACGACACCGTGCCGCCGCTGACATAGGCGTGATAGTAGTAGGGGTCAATGCCTACATACTGGCGCGACTTGAATCTCATGCCACCGTCAAAAAGGTCACCGACGATCGCGTATGAGTTTACATCGTCATACTCGTTCTCGTCAGGTGTGTAGATGCCGGCGATATATATTTTTGAGTTGTCATCATCAAATCCGAGTTTTACCCACTTGCCATTCTTGTCATTCCCGTCGCCGAATGTCATCGCATAGTTGAGAGCCTCTACACCCTCGGGGATAACGGCCGGCTTGGCGTCAAACGGCTCATAAACATTATAAAAATCGCCGTAGCCGAGCCAGAAGTGATTTGAAGTGGTCAGAGCCATCATCTTGGTGGGAAATTCATATTCCTCTCCCCTGATGGTCTCAGTCTGCATTTCTTCCGAATAGGTGATCTTGCCGTCGTCATCGATGGTCATTGTGATCTCGTTGGGAGTATTCTCGTCATAACCAAAGTCAAAAGAATATTTTCCATACTCGGCTGTCACCATGTTGAGCCACACCTCCATCATCTCGCTGTTCTCGTCATACTCGTCGGCCGGAATGACAGCCACAAGCTGCGGGAAGGTGAATGTGAGGGTGTTGCCCTCTTTTTTACCCTTGATCCATGAGTCCATGGGGTTGAACGAGATGGGGTTTCTCAGATACACATCACCGTTGTCACAGTAAGCGATCTCGCCCACGATGCCCTGGTCACCCTCCTGATAAGCCTGTCCCCAGCGCACACTGTAGCCTAATGTGGTGCGGGTGTACATTTTGATTTCGGCATCAGCCGGGGGTGTCACGATGACATTCTCGGCCTCGGCGACAGACAGCGTGCGCTGTGGCTTGATGTTGTTCTGTGTCACAAACTCTCTGTGACCGGTTGTCACACTCTGTGGCGACACCTTGATAGGCGATGTTTGAGCCGTCATTGACGCGAACGCGGCGGCAAACACCAGCATTGAGTAAACTTTTTTCATTGAGCTCAGTTATTGATTGTTTGAAAATTTGCTGTTTATAAGGTTGGCATCGAGACCTGACCGGCTGCAAAACCGCACCATTGAACGTGTGCAGCCGGTTTGAAGAATCGCTCCATAATCGCTTGCAAATATATGATTATTTTTTATAAAAAACAATAAAATTTTTGTATCTCCCTAAATTAGAGCCTGTCTCACAAGAAATGTTAAATTCTGAGCGGTCTATCTTTGAGGCTATT